>JALWEA010000228.1 GCA_027039465.1 Calditrichia bacterium
ATGCCCAAAATCAGGGCGATTACAAAGCTGGTTTCCGTGCCGAAATATCCGAATTTATAAAACGGTGCCATTTTAATTCTCCATCCCTTTTAGATCCATTGTTTCCGAACAAAATAAGCGGTGGCATAAGCGCCTGCGAACACGGCAAACATGAACGCCCAACTGCCCAATGATAAGGTTGCTCCGCCGGTAAGCGCTTGACCGCTGGTGCAGCCTCGTGCCAATCGTGCCGCCCAACCGATTAAAATCCCGCCAAAAAACGCTAAAATCCAGCGCCCTTTAGCCGAAATGTTCGGGCCTTTTCCCGTCTTCACTTTCAATCGACCGGCTAACGCACCCGACAAAAATCCGCCGATCATCACACCGATCATTTCATAAACCAGCCAATTGGAAAGCGTGTGCGTGGCATATTTGGCAAAATAAGGATTTGCCTGAACATGAGCCGGAGCGATCAGTTTGAGCAACCAAACATCAAAACGCATCATGGCTCCGGAAGCGCCAAGCCCACGGCCTACCAGGACAAATGCCAGTAATAAGGTTAATCCCAAGCCAACGCCGGCAACATAAGGATTCCAAAATTTTTGTTCTTTCATTTTAAACCTCGCTTTATTTCATGAAACGATATAACCAGCGGGAGCTTTGCCCCGCATCCACAACAATAAAACGCAAAATCAAACCGCCGATAAGCACCAGCCAGGCGGGTACGGCAATCGGGACTTTCCAGCCGCGCCATTCCAATAATTCCACGATAAGAGGAACGACCAGACCCAACGTAAAAACAAACGTCCAGAATACCGCCGTGTACGGGCCTCCCAAAAACAATTTAGCCGCTTGTTCCTGTACCTGCGTACTAGCCAAAAATCCCATAAACATGTGAATGATTAAGAAAATCTCCGTCGCAATAAGTCCCATGTCGATTTTGCTGAACAACTGCCGCTCATGATGATCTTTACTCAATAAAATGATGAAAGCGGTTCCGGTCGAAAATCCGGAAACTAAAAATAACATGCCCAAAACGGACGTATTCCAAAAAGGTCGTGCATTGAAGGCGGAAAGCAGGATTCCCGTGTACATGCCCAAAACGACCGATAGCAAAATGAATGCCCACGCCAACGGTTTGGCAAACTTCTTCACCAAAGCAATCACATCATCTAAAAGTTTCCAATCTTTTAACAGGTTAGGAAATATTTCGCGAATAAATTGCAGCGGCCAAAGTACACTTAACGGGAACACAATCAGCAACGTCCAGGCGCCCCAAGACATGGGCGATTCCAACCGAATGGTTGTGTACAAACGCCAGAAATAGAGCTTGTGGCTCAAATCCAAAAACAAGGCAAATAAACCGATGGCCAACAGAGGCGGAGCGAACAAAGGCGCAATTTTAACAGCCGCCTTGTATTTTTCACCTTCATTGCGCAAATAGAACAGTGCGGCAAAAAATAAAATCCCGGCAACCAACCCGCCAATAAACAGATAGAGCGGAATTTCCCAGCCCCAGGCATGGAGCACGGGATCAATCCCGGGATTCATTCTGCCGGAAGTAATTTGAATCTCTTTCATTTCAGCCAACTCCCAAATTTGGTTTACAACAGATAAAAAACATGCGGCTTAGTCCCCGCTTCGGGAATTAATGCTTTGTGTTTTCTGGTATTTAAAGCTTTAGAAATTTCACTGTTTTCGTCATCCAGATCGCCAAAAATCATGGCATGGGTCGGACAAACGCTGACGCAAGCTGGATTTTCGCCTTCTCTTACGCGATGAATGCAAAAAGTGCATTTATCCACGTATCCTTCCGGATGGACATAGCGCGCATCATAAGGACAAGAGGCAATACAGGCTTTGCAGCCGATGCATTCTTCATGAGTGACCAACACAATGCCCCCTTCCGCAATATGGCTTGCTCCGGTGGGACAGGTACGCACACAGGGAGCATCGGCGCAATGATTACAGCGTTCCGAACGAATTTCCAGTTGCAGTTCCGGAAACACGCCTGTCATCTCTTGCACAATCCAGTCGCGACAGTAGCCAACGGGCACATTGTTTTCCGTCTGGCAGGCAACAACACAATCGGCGCATCCGACGCAACGTCTGGTATCAATAGCCATAGCATAGCGTGTCATCAGGCCTCCTCCTTTCTAAAAGTCACGAAATTAACGCGCATTCCGGTTCCGCCCATGATAGGATCCAAATTTACCCGGGTAATCAAACTTTGATCCGAAGCCCCCCGATGATAGGCCCGATGGAGACGTTTGTCGGTGTGACCGAATCCGTGCACCATAAACACGGCATCATGGCGAATGCGTTCCGTAACTTTCGCTTTTACCGGTCGGGAACGGGCTCCGTCCTGATTTTCAAGAATGATGTATTCCCCGTTTTTGATGCCCCATTCTTTGGCTACCTTACGATTTATCCAAACCTCATTCTCTTTCATCAATTCAAAAAGTTTGGGATTATTAATGGTTCTTCCGAAAGAATGCATGGGCGCGCGCCCGTAAAGCAAGCGATAATAGCCTTCGGGCGGCTCTTCATGATGCTTGTAGCGAGGAATCGGATCGAAACCGTATTCAGCCAAAGTGGTGGAATAGAGCTCAATTTTTCCGGACGGTGTTCCGAATTCGAATGCGCTACCGTCGAGCGGGTAGAATTGATGTTGAGGATCTTCGATTAATTTAACCCCTATTTCTTTCATTTCCTCAAGGCTGCTTCCGATGGCCTTCAAACGATAATCGAGATAATCTTCAAAATTTTCATAAGGAAAGTATTTCTCCAGACCTAACCGTTTGGCTAATTGGTAGGCCATCCAGTAAGCCGGTTTGCTGTCATATTTCGGCTCAAAAGCCGGAGCACGCAAAGCGACCGAAGCAACGCGTCCCGGAGAAATGCGCAAATCATCATAGCGTTCCAAATACGTGCATTCCGGTAAAACCACATCGGCCCAGCCCGTTATTTCCGCAGGCATAATATCAACCACAACCAGCAATTCAAGATTCTGAATGGCCTCGATGGTTTTCTGCGGTTGCGGCAAGGTTTGAATTAAATTGGTGCCGTAAACAATCCAGCCTTTAAACGAACAATTACGTTCCGCGGTCGGAATCGTAGCATCGCAAATACCGGAAGACAACGCCAAATTAGCCAGAGGAAATTTTTCCGGATAAATTTGACGCCAGTCTTTACGCGGTTTTGGAAATTTGGGAAGGGGCGGTTTGGGCACATGCGCTTTGGCCGGATAGTATAACCCACCTCTGCGTCCCCAGGAACCCAATAAGGCATTCAGAATGGCTCCGGCACGGACACGTTGCGTGTCGTCACCGTACCAGGTAACGTGTCGACCGGGATGAATAATGGTTGCCGGAGCATGGCGCGCCATCTCACGTGCGGTTTCGCGAATGATGTGCGGCTTGATGGTGGTGATGGGATAGGCCCATTCCGGCGTGTTCTCTTTAACGGCTTCTTTAAGTTGTTCAAATCCGAAAGTGTATTTTTTTACGAATTCCTTATCATAAAGCTCTTCTTCGATGATTACATTAATCCAGGCCAGCAGCAATGCAATATCCGTTCCCGGCTTAATGGGCAACCAATACTTGGATTTACTAGCCGCCGTCGAAAAACGCGGATCCACCGTAATGACCGTGGCCCCGTTGGCAACCGCTTCCGAGAATTCCTGCACCTGCAAATTGTGCATGTTTTCACCGATATGAGATCCCAGAAGTACCAAACATTTGGTGTTAAGAATATCGGTCCGTTCCGGCGATCCAATGCCTTCGCCGTAGGTCAGCAAGTAGGCTTCTTCCCGAGGCCCGCGGCACTGGGCATAAGAAGGAGCCGCCACATTCTTTGAACCAAATCCGTGCAACAGATTTTTAAAGTACGAGCCACCCGAACCGTGGCTGAACAAAGCAATACATTCCGGACCGTGCTCTTTGGCAATGGCTTTCATTTTATCGGCAATAAAATCAAGCGCCACGTCCCAGCTAACTTCTTTAAATACTTGTTTACCGTTTTTCTCCACACGCAACAAGGGTTTTTTCAAACGATCCG
>JALWEA010000229.1 GCA_027039465.1 Calditrichia bacterium
GAAATCCGCGCCAGATACAAAAATTGATTCAGTTTTTCATTGTCAAAATCTTTATCGTCAAAATCTCTGTGGACTAATTCGTCATAACGGATTTTGCCTTCGCTCTGCACAAATTCAATGATTTCATTTCGTCTTAATTTTTGAGAGTTAGGACCTATGCGGTTGTAAAAGCCCGAAGCGCAGCGATAGGGTTTGTCCGTTCCTTCACGCACTTCTATGATGAGAACATTTTCAAAATTTTGCAAAATAACTTTGACAGGCGGATCACAATTTGCCGCAATGTCATTAACTTGAGATTTTAATTTATTGGTAATCTTTACGCCTTTAACGGTGCCATCATCCCGAACGCCCAAATAAATGAAACCGCCGGAAGCATTGGCAAAGGCGCACATTTCTTTATCCAGTCCGCTCAGACTTTCCTTGAATTCAATACGGTACCCTTCGCCTTCCTGCAAAATAAATTCGAATTCTTTACGATCCACCGTTTAACTCTCTTTTCAATTCTGCCAATAAAACTTCGCTTTTTTTAAACGATTCATGAAGCAACTCAAGTAATTCTGCGCTGGAATATGTTTGTTCTTCTTCGACGATATGTGGATTTTTAACATCCAAATTGTAGCCGTTTTTAATGATCTCATCAATGGAAACTTTCCAGGCCTGCTCGTTTTCCTGCCTGTTGCGCCACCATTGTTTCAGAGTAGTTAGTCAAGCCTTGTACAGAGCAAGAGATATTTCTCTTTCGATTTTTTCAGAATGCCCCGAACGATCATGTTCCAAAAACGCATCACCGTTAGAGCTGTAAGCCACAGGGATGTCCAAGATTTCTGCATAATCCAAAGCCTGCTGCATCCCTGAGCCGAGTGAGTGGTTATTGTCTTTGGCTTCAATTACAGCAAGCGGAATATTAGGTTTATAGTAAAGAATAATATCGGCTTTTTTACCTTTGCCTCGTTTGGTTTTATTACCTTTTACGTAAATCCTTCCTTTTGTGAAATAGACTTCTTCCCTGACCTGCTTATTAATATCCCAGCCGGCTTTTTCTAATGCAGGAATAATGTATTTGGTAATAATGTCACGTTCCGTTAAATCTTTTTTTGATGTCATATCACATCCAAAAATATTTTCCTATCCGCAATGGAAGGCGTGTTTAAAAAGTTAAGTAATTTTTTTGTCAGTGACAAAATTTTACAGTTTAATATTACAGACATTTAACAATCTTTGTTGTGACGCGCAGGCCGGCTTGGGCTATGCATGCCTTGCCCTTCCTTCCTTATGTCTTTTGCACTAACCGGGCATCCGGTTCAAGCCAGCCAGCGAATCAGCCATTGAATCAGCTTTCGTTTGGTTTGGGAATACGGCGGATAGAGAAAGGTCAACGGACTGATTTTCCCTTGTTTAACAAACGAACGTTCGTAAGAAAAGGCCTTAAAACCGTAAAAGCCGTGAGCCGTTCCCCAGCCGCTTTGATTCACCCCGCCAAAGGGCAAATTCAAATGCAAATACTGAATCATCAAATCGTTAATGCACACTCCGCCCGAAGCCGTGTGATCGGTGATTTGTTTAATAAAGCGCTTGTCTTTGGAAAAAATGTACAAAGCCAGCGGTTTGTCCAATTGATTAATTAATTCCGTGGCCTGACGGGCGCTCTCAAAAGAAATGATCGGCAAAATCGGGCCGAAAATTTCTTCCCGCATCAAAGGGCTTTCCAGCGAAATATTGCCCACCACCGTCGGCGTCATAAAACGCTCCTCCGCCTCGGCCTGGCCTCCGGCAACCAATTCGGCGCCTTTGTCCAAACTTTCATTGAGCAAACGTTGCAATCTCTCCTGATGCTGCGGCGAAATGATGCGCGCATAAGCCGCTTGTTTGGTTTGCTCCGCGTCCGCACCAAACATACGGGCGATTTCATTTTTAAGCAACGCTTCAAACTCCCGCCGCACCGCTTGATGCACCAAAAGATAGTCCGGTGCAATACAGGTTTGTCCGCTATTGAGGTATTTGCCGAAGGCAATCTTGCGCGCGGCATCGTGCAAATTAGCCGACTTGTCCACCACCACCGGCGATTTGCCGCCCAACTCCAGCGTAACCGAGGCCAAATGCTTAGCTGCCGCTTCCATGACGATTTTCCCGACGCGCGTGCTTCCCGTAAAAAAGATGTGATCAAACGGTTTTTGCAATAAAGCCTGCGCCACCCTGTAATCACCTTCAAACACCGCCACTTCGTTTTCAGGGAAAAGTTCGCGTACCAGGCGATTCAACAAAGCCGATGTGTGCGGCGCAAATTCGGACGGCTTTAAAATAACCGCATTGCCCGCCGCAATGGCCGAAGCCATGGGCACCACGGAAATGTGAAAGGGAAAATTCCACGGAGAAATGATCAAAGCCAGGCCTCGGGGTTCGTAGCGAATCCACGCGCCGGTCGTTAAAAAAGTAAAAGTCTTCCGCACTTTGCGCGGTTTTACCCATTGGTGTAAATGTCGGATGGTATGTTTGATTTCCGCCAGAGCAATGAAGATTTCCGTCAAATCGGTTTCTTCGTAAGGCTTATGGAAATCATCGTACAAAGCCTGTCGAATATCCTGCTGATGATCAAAAATCCATTGGTGCATTTTTTTGAGCTTTGCCTTGCGCTCCTGTACCGAGCTTGAAGCCAGTTTTTTCTGATTTTGCTTTTGTAACGTAAAGATGCGATCGATCTCTTGCGGATTGGGCTGATTTGATTCGTTCATGGGTATTACCAATCTATTTTTCGATTTGAAAATTAAGTTCCCAATTTTTTCGGTCGTATTCAAGAGGAAGGGATAGGAATTTGGAACCGGGAAGTGGGAATTAGGAATTAGGAACTGGGAATTGGAAAGCGGTTGAATCTTTGAATGAATAGGAAGGACGTTATAAGGTAAGTTAAGGGTTGAGGAAATCGTTCTCCGTGTATTCGTGAATCGTGGACTTGTTGAATTGTTAATTGGTTAAATGGTTGATTGGGAATTGGGAAGCGGTACGGCAACCGTACCTCGATACGACAACCGGTTGCCTTTGACCGCGTCCGGTTCCCGAGTGATTCTGCCGACACTTGTAGGGGCGAAGCATTTCACTAACAAATGAAAGAATAATCAATATTTTTTGTTGCACAACGTTAAATTCTTTTGAGTTTGCTGCATCTTGACGGAAATGCTTCGCCCTTACTTCAGACATCGCAAGATGAAAGGCAGAATCGTATCGAGGGACGGACGCGGACAGGAATAACTATGTGGCTTTTTAGTCTTTACCCCCCTAAATCCCCCTCGCAGGGGGATTAAAAACGGTCTGTTAAATTTTGCTCGACGCCGAATTGTTGGGTGGTTAGGTAAAGATTGTTCTGCTCAAACTTCAAATGCTTTATTTACCTGGCAAAATTTACCAAAGCTTTTTGCGTCCCCATAAGAGGGGGACAACAGGGGGAGCTTGCCCTGAATAGTATAAGGGATTCCTCATCCCGCTAAAACGGGAATTCGGAATGACAAACCGTTTGGTAAGGGAATTGCAGAACGTCCGATCATTCACTACAGTGCCGCTTAAAATTTGCTCATTTCAAAATTTTTAGTAATTTAATTTTCGGGGCAAACAAAAGAGAGCTGTCAACGACGGCTTTTCGCTAACAGCGATTGTTGTTAATTAATAGTTGAATCTTTTGAAAAAATGCCATGATTTCAAAATTTTTCTAATTTTTAAATATTCGGCGTTCGTTTCTACCTCTGACTAATCATGGCTAAATCTTTGTTGATCGCCGGATTACATCCCCCTCTCTTCGAAGAAGCTGAACTGGGTACACACTTGACACAGGGGGGTAAATATGTTATATTCGGGGTATGGAAATCTATGGAAAAAATTTTACAGAACCGATTCTAAACGAAATCCGAGAGATGATCGTCCAAGAGCCGGATATATCGCGCCGGAGCTTATCGCGGAAGGTATGCAAGATTCTTGATTGGCGCTCAGCCAACGGCAAACTTCAGGAGATGAGCTGTCGCAAAGCACTATTAGAGTTGGACCG
>JALWEA010000230.1 GCA_027039465.1 Calditrichia bacterium
ACCGCACATCATCAAAAGACGCACTCCGAATTCCGATTTCAAACGCACCGAACCTGATTTTTGTTTCCGGCTCTAATAATAGAACATCCGCCTGCTGCGGATGTTCCTTGGCAACAATGACCTTGTGCCGATCTTTGACAAGTTTTACATCTTTGTAAACGTTCAGAACCGCCCCGACACCTGCTTCATTGATAAAAGAATCGATGCGCTGCAAGTACGTTCTTGAAAACGAATAATTTAAGGGATAATAAGCAGAAATACAATAATCGATGAGACGGTGGCGATACGGTTCTGCCAGCATTTGATATTTTTCCAATGAAATTTCGATTTTACCGAAATCCTTGGCCACAACCTTATCGGCAATTTGCCGGAATTCTTTTTCGAATAAATCGTAGAAGACATTGATTTCATGCAGGCTTTTGGCCATTCCACGGTAAAATTGATCGCCGAAAATATCCCTGAAAACCGGCACAAGCTGATGGCGGATGCGGTTACGCAAATATTTGAGCGAGGCATTACTTGAATCCTGCACAAAAGATAAATTCCTTTCCTGCACGTAACGCTCGATTTCTTCACGTTTTAAAAACAAAAACGGACGAATGTAACGGCCTCGCTTCACCGGAATGCCCCGCAAGCCTTTTAAAGACGAACCCTTGGCCAGTCGCATGAGCAGCGTTTCAATATTGTCATCCAAAGTGTGAGCCGTGGCTAATTTCGCCCGCGAATTTTCCGCAAGCAGTGCATCAAAAATCCGATAGCGCGCCTCACGCAAAGCGGCCTCCGGACTTTCGGAGTTCATCCCCTGCAAATGCTCCACTTTCAGCTCCACTTTGCGCTGCTCACAAAACGAACGCACGAAATATTCGTCACGATCCGCTTCCGATCCGCGAATGCCGTGGTTTACATGAATTGCTTTTATGTTTAAAGGAAATAAATCGCTGAGCGACAAAAAGGCTTCAAGCAGAGCAACGGAATCCATACCGCCCGAAATGGCAACAAATACGAGATCATTGGGGGAAATAAGCTGATTTTTTTTGCAGAATGAAAAAAGGCGCTTAATCAAAATATTATCTCGGATTTTTCCGATAAAAAAAGTAGCGGCGCAGGGACTCGAACCCCGGACACGAGGATTATGATTCCTCTGCTCTGCCAGCTGAGCTACGCCGCCATTAAAAAATAGGTGATCAGCAGATCACCTTTAGTAGCGGGGGCAGGATTTGAACCTGCGACCTTTGGGTTATGAGCCCAACGAGCTACCTGACTGCTCCACCCCGCGATCAAATTGAAGCGCTAATTTAAGCACATTTTATCTGTTTGTCAACCTTTTTATCAGGCCGTCAATAAATTCTTTTTCATTGTCCATTGTAAGGTTTAGCGCCACCGCGCCAAAACGCACACCAGCCATTTTAATTTCCGTTTCCAGCACGGGTAAGAAGGGTTGAATTTTTACCAGATCTTTTTCCGTGCACAACAACCAATCGGCTTCATTTTCACGACAGATACGCAACAATTTTTGTAAATCATCTTCCTGATATCGGAAATGATCCGCAAATGCCCGCGTGGCCACCAGCTCAAGACCTTTGTGTTCCAACATTTCAAAAAAGGTTTGCGGACGGGCAATTCCGGCGAAAGCCACCACGCGTTTGCCCTTCCATTCTTCAATACGTCCCTGTGTCTCAAAAAGTTCGTTAACGACTTCATCCAGTTCAAACGTTACCTTAAATTGACGCTCCCTAGGAACGTAACGCACCGCCCGATTCATTAATCCGTTTTCTCTGAGCATCAAATAGGTAGCCCGTTTCAAACGCCAGATCGGCTCGCGCAGTTTTCCGGTAGGCAATGGCCAGAGGTCTAAAAAACCTGCCGGCTTAAACAAAACGATATCCGCGTCCCGTTGCACCCAGCGATGTTGGAAAGCATCATCCAAAATAATCAAATCCGCTGATTCCGTTATTTCAATATGCTTCAGAGCCGTTTTGCGTTTTTCCGAGACCAGCACCATGGCGTTATCCAATTTGTGTGCAATCAGCATGGGTTCATCCCCGGAGGCGTCCACATCGCACAAAATTTTTCCGTCTTCCGCAACGATTTTAAATCCCTTGCTGCTGCGTTTGTACCCGCGGCTCACAACGGCGATGCGTTCGAAACGGCCGCTTAATTGCCGGGCCAGCCAAATAGTAAACGGCGTCTTCCCCGTACCCCCTGCACTGATGTTGCCGACGGAAACAACGGGAATTTTACTTTTGTAAACGGGAACTATTCTTAAATCGAACAAAATATTACGGATTTCCGCAAGCAATCCGTAAAGCAGGGAAACGGGAATCAGCAAAATCCGAGCAAGTAAAAGCAACGTTTTCATGATTCACCTACCTTTTACGCCCGCTTGATCAATTTAAGCAAAGCCTGCCATTCTTCGGCACGGAAAAAGCGCAAGGCAACGAATAAAATCGGCGAAAGTCCGATGATCAACAATCGCAAGAATACGCCCGGTTCGAACAGATAATAAATCCCTAAAACGAACGCCAAGTAAATCAAAATAAACAAAACACGACCATACTCATAAGGAATATAATAAATTTTTTGATTGGCAATAAAGATGCTCAAGGCCATAACCGCGTAACTCAACAAAGTTGCGTAGGCTGCACCCATAATGCCGTAATGAGGCATCAGGTATAAATTACTTAAAACATTAACCAGCGCGGCCAACCCGGTAAAAATGATCATGTATTTGGTTTTTTTGCGAATGTAAATGCCCACCGTAAAATTGACGTACAACCCGTAAAACAAGTAAGAAGCCAAAATAATAGGAATGATTTTCGTGCCGCTCCAGTACATGGCGCCCAGCACCGTTTTGCCGCCCGGCAACGGTAAGCGAACCAAATAATCCACGACAAAACTGCCCAAAATAACCACCACCGCTCCGACCAACGTAAAGTAAGTCAGAACGCGCGCGTAAATTTTTTTGGCATCCGCTTGCTTCGCCACTTTCAAAAAGAACGGTTGCCAGGCATTGCGGAAAGCGATGACCACCAATAACAGCAACGAACCGAACTTGTAATTGGCGGAATACAAACCTACCAAATCCTTATTCAGTAAAATACGCATTAAATATTTATCGCTCACTTCCACGGTTAAATAGGCAAGGCCGTTGGGTAAAATGGGCAATCCGAATATAACAAGCGTCTTAAAAATATCGCTGCGCCAGCTTCCCTTTAAATATTTCATTTGATACGGCAGTAAAGCCAACAGGTTTAGCAGCGAGGCGATCAAATTGGCATACAGAATACCGATAACGCCTTTGTGCAAAATGACCACAAAAATAATATTAAGGATCAATTCCAGTAAAAATCGACCGATGCGAAAAGCGGAATAAAGCACCGAACGCTCTTCGGCGCGCAAAACCAAATAGGGCAAATTACCGATGGAATCAAAAAACAAAATACCGGCGCTAAGGCGAATCAGCAAGGCGTAATGGCTGCCACCGAAAACAATTTCACCCAACTGCGGAGCAAAAATGTAAAGCGCCACCGAAAGCAACATGGCATTGGCCACCACTCCGCGGAAGCCCGTCGAATATACATCTTTCCGTTTGAATTTACCTAAAAAGAAATAGCGCATAATGGCCGAATCCATGCCGTACAAATAGACAAAATTCATAAAGGCTGTGAATGTGTAAACCAGGGCCAAATCGCCATATTGACTTTTGGAGGCTATGTAGGAAGGATCGGTATAAATGGGCAACATAATAAAGCCCAAAGCGCGCTGCATGAACGTGCTGATCGTATAAACGGACGAATGTCGGGCTAAATTTTTTATCTGATTAATCATTGTTCAGTCGTTTAATTTTATGAGCCAAAGCCTGCACTGCCAAAACGTAACCGTAAGCGCCGAATCCGCTGATCGTTCCCTGGCAAACTTCGGAAATAACGGAAATATTACGAAACGACTCTCTGGCTGCCACATTGCTTAAATGCACTTCCACCACGGGTATCGTACACGCTTCAATCGCATCACGCAGTGCGTAAG
>JALWEA010000231.1 GCA_027039465.1 Calditrichia bacterium
GGAAGAGCGGGTTGCGATGAAGAAAATTCTGATTCTGTTTTTAATACTGAGCGGTTGGATTATTTCGTGCCAGAAATTAAATCCGATTGAACCACCGAAAGAATTCAGGGCTATTGATGAGTTCGGTTCTTTCGTTGATACGACGATAACGGCCGACAGCGCCTTTTTTGTTACCAATCCTTACGTACTAACCAATGCCGCAGAAAAATTTTCAGTTGGTAATTATCGGGGATTTAATGCTTCGTTTTTGATTCATTTTATTCGCATGCCGAATGATTCCAACGCAACCTACGATTCGGTTTATGTGATTCTTTATCGTCGTCATGTTTTAGGCAAGGATGCTCAACAACTTACCGTTAATATTTCGGTTCCGGATCAGGAATGGAGCGATTCGGTAAATGCTTTACCGCAATGGCACAATTACCAACCTCCGGCGCCATTTGAAACGGCAACCTTAGATGCCGATGATTCTGCAGCGGTTAAAATTGCAATTCCGGTTGATGTTTTTAATCAATGGATCAATGATAAAGACAAGAACAAAGGGTTGTTTGTTTCACCGGCGGATGAACAAAGTGCGTTTATTGCCGAGTTCACAAATTTTTTCACCGCAGACCCTGCTTTGTGGCCTAAGTTGGTTTACCGCACCAAATTTTCGGAAGATTCCGTAACCCATGACACTACGAATGTCGGTATTGCGCCAACCATCTTCGATTACGATGTGAATAGCCCGCAAAATGTTTTTACCATGGCCAAAGAAAGCAAGGATTTAATTGTCGCCTCCGGAATCGAAAGCCGCGTTTTTGTCCGATTCGATTCTTTAAAGAATTTGCCGCCGAACAGCATTATTTACAGTGCGGATTTACTGTTTGATATTAAGGATGAAGATTTTTGGGATCCTTCTCAACAAAACACACTCAATAATGATGATCATCCCGACCATTATTATTTACGCATGGTTAAGTCCATCGGTCAAAACGGTAGCGGGGCGGAGATTGACTCTATTTTTAAAAAGAACACCTATTACAACTATGCAATCTATGCCGGTGAGGGCCAACTCCATTTTACAACCGAAACCGATCAAATTCGTTTTGGAAACGGTTATGTCCAAAATTTTTTAAACGGTAAATTTGAATCAACATGGTTTATGCTGCAATACCAAAATGAACGCAATGACCTTTCCATTAAACGATTGAAATCAATTTTGGAAAAAGGCGTTCAAATGCGCATACGCTATTACACGGTTAAAAGCGAAGGTTTTTAAATGCACAAGATAAAAATAACGGTTATTGCGATTTTGATTACCATGACCGCCGGTTTTTCCGGTGAAAGTATTTTCGGGATTAATGATTATACGCTCGGCGTGATTGATTTGCCCTATTCGTATGCAGGTTTCGGGCGCGGTTTTGAAATCGGTAATAGCGATTCGTTGCGTTTGAATTTTGTTAATTTTTCGGTTTGGCCGGTGGTTTCGCATCCGACTTACGGATTGCGCTTAGGCTACACCGGTGCTTTTGCACAAAATTCCGCAAATAAAACGTATTTTAATGATTACGCCAATTTTCAGGGCGGATTTTTAGGTATTCCGGTGCTCAAGAAAAAATTGGTTTTTGGTCTTGGTGTGCAGCCTGCAACCAACGTGGAACAAAGCATGAAAAAAACGGAAGGAGCGTTGGATAAATTCGTTCTGTTAAAAGGCGGCACGAGTAAAATTTATTTTAATGTTTCTTATGCTTTAACGCCTGCCATTCGATTGGGCGCCGCCTATATGTACCATTTCGGTGAGATTACGCGTACGTTCCGAATCGAACTTCAGGATCAACAAAACCCTTTAACGTTTGACTATCAGTACCGTTACTACGGAAACGGAACGGTATTTAGCGCCTATCTCAATCCCATTAAAAAACTGAGTATCGGTTTTGTGTTTAAGCCGTCTTATACTTTGCGTGTGCGCATCAAACCGCAGACCCATTCAACCGAAGTGAACAAAAGCAAACTAAAAAAATTGACCATTCCCGCATTTTTTGGAACCGGAATGCAGTATAATATAAATAGAAGGTCGTCCGTAGGGTTTGATTTTATTTATCAGGATTGGGGCAAGGGATTTAAAGTGGAGAATAAACCCCACAGAGATTTGTTTTCGGATTACTATCGGGTTTCCGCCGGATTCGAACGCCGGCAAAGCCATAAGTTGTTCACGAGTTTTTCAGAAAAACTTGATTATCGTGCAGGAATTTTTTATGGTAAACAAAATTACTTAAGTTTGGGAAATCCGGTTAAGGAATACGGAATTTCTTTCGGGCTTTCGTTACCGATTACACGGTTCCGATCAAGGATTGATCTTTCGGCAATGATTGGCAGACGAGGTGATTCGGATATTAATGAATATCAGGAAACATTCGTGAACTTTGGAATTACAATTAATGCAAATGAAATTTGGTTTGTTAAATTAGGAGATTAGCTACAGGCTAACGGAGGTATGAATGATGAAAACCAACAAGTACTTATTACATGGCGTTGTTACTCTTTTAATCGTTTTTCTTATTTCGGGATTTGCATTTTCGCAGGAAATTTTAACCGAAGACCAACCTCAGGATACTACGGAAAACAATTGCATCCCCAAAAATTTAACAACACCGTGGGATAGCCTTGCCAAAAAACCGTTGAATCAGGATATTCGTTTGATTTTCAACTTCGGTTATGAATATTATAAAAATCAGGATTACAAGGACGCGCTTCCTTACCTGTGGAATGTTTTTCTGCATGATAGTTCCAAATATGCCAAAGCCTCGGTACGTCGTTTGGCGGATATTTATTTTCTTCAGGGCAAAGTTGACAGCACGCTCATCGTTTGCTACCGCGGCTTGAAAATGTTTCCGGAAATGTTGCGTTTGCACTATTACGCAGGTACGCTGCAAAACCGGTTGGGCAAATTCCGCTGTGCCATTCCTCATTTTGAAGAATTGGTTAAAAAAGATTCGACCAATATTGATTACCTGAAGACGCTGGCATTCCTGTATTTTAAGAATGATGATGAACGTGCCGTCAAAGTTCAGGAAAAAGTGGTTAAGCTGGATCCGAACAACGTGGAAGAAAATGATCGTCTGGCTCAGTTTGTTGCCTATTTTTACGGTGAAGGTGCGGATCTTAAATATCGTTTCCAGACATGGAAAAAAGAACCGAACAATATGGCTTTGGCTTTTAAAGCGGCTAAAGTGGCCGTTAAATCCGGTAAGTACAAAATGGCTCTCGAACCGTTGAATAAAATTCTTACCACCAAACCGACAAAAGCAGCCTATTTACTGCGTGCCGAAGCGTACGAGAATTTAAATGAATACACAAAGGCAATTGCCGATTACAAAAAGGCGCTGAAGTTAAAACCGAACGATCCGGATATTATGCTGAAAATCGCCGATAATTATCGGTCCATGAATCAATTCTCAAAAGCAAAATATTGGATTTACAAAGCATTGAAGGCTAAACCGGGTTACGGATTAGCGCATATTATGATGGGTTCGATTTATGAAACGGCCGTTCCTTATTGCCAGGAAAAGAGCCACCGTAAAAAAACCACCTATGAAGACAAATTAGTTTATCGCAAGGCGTATTACGAATACAAAAAAGCGGCCAAAGATCCGGCTTTCAGAAGTATGGCCTTGAAGAAGCAAGAAATCATCAAACCTTTCATTCCGACGAAAGAAGATGAGTTCATGCACAAGAACGATAAGATTAAATCGCCTTGCTATCAGTGGATTAACAAATAGGAGAAGCCGTGAAGTTAGCCATCGGAGCCGATCATGCCGGATATTATTTAAAGGAACAGGTGAAGGAATTTTTAAAGTCAAAGAACATTGATTTTACGGATTACGGAACGTTTAAAATAGAATCCTGTGATTATCCCGAATATGCTTACAAGGTGGGACAAGCCATTGTAAACGGAGAAGCGGATTTGGGGATTTTAATTTGCGGAACAGGCATCGGCATGAGCATTACGGCCAATAAAATAAAAGGTATTCGGGCGGCTCTTGTTTATGACGAGCAAACAGCCAAACTTTCCAGACAACACAATGACGCCAATGTCCTTTGTATGGGCGGTCGTTTGACACCGGAAGAAGAGGCCAAGAAAATCGTTGATGTTTGGCTGAACACTTCGTTTGAGGGTGGCCGTCACGAAAAACGCATTAAACTCATCAGTCAGTTAACCGGTTTATGATGGGAGAAAACATGTTAGATACTTTGAAAAATTCCGATGCCGAAATTTTTGATGCCATTGCCAGGGAAATGGATCGGCAAAATAATACGTTGGAATTAATTGCCTCCGAAAATTTTGTTTCCAAAGCCGTTTTGGAAGCGGCCGGTTCGGTAATGACCAACAAATACGCAGAAGGCTATCCCGGTCATCGTTATTACGGCGGCTGCGAGAATGTGGACATTGCCGAAAACTTAGCCAGAGATCGGGCCAAAAAATTATTTAACTGCGAATATGTGAATGTGCAACCGCATTCCGGCTCCCAAGCCAATATGGCGGTCTATTTTACCTATCTGAAACCGGGCGATACGGTTTTGGGTATGAATCTGGCGCACGGCGGCCATTTAACCCACGGTTCGCCGGTTAATTTTTCCGGAAAGCTTTTTAATTTTGTCGCTTACGGTGTGAACAAAGAAACCGGCCGCATCGATATGGATGAGGTGGCTAAGTTGGCACGTGAGCACAAACCGAAAATGATTGTGGTCGGAGCCAGTGCCTATTCAAGATTCTACGAATTCGACAAATTCCGTGAAATTGCCGATGAAGTGGGCGCTGTCCTTTTTGCCGACGTGGCGCATCCGGCGGGCTTAATTGCTGCGGGTATTCATCCCAGTCCCATTCCGTACTGTGATGTTGTTACTTCAACGACGCATAAAACCTTGCGCGGGCCTCGGGGCGGCATGATTATGGTCGGAAAAGACAGCGAAAACAAGATGGGCATTGTGGCGCCGAAATCGGGTCGGGTAAAAATGATGTCCGAAATTATTGACAGCAACGTAATGCCCGGTATTCAAGGCGGGCCGTTGATGCACATTATCGCTGCCAAGGCCGTGGCTTTTGGCGAGGCATTAAAACCGGAATTCAAAGAATACGCTAAACAAATTGTTA
The DNA here is from genome assembly GCA_027039465.1 of Calditrichia bacterium. GTDB lineage: Bacteria > Calditrichota > Calditrichia > Calditrichales > Calditrichaceae > Caldithrix. The sequence goes on from JALWEA010000231.1 coordinate 5,135, forward strand.
AAAATGCAAAAACGCTGGCTAACGAATTGATTGAAAAGGGATACGATATTGTTTCCGGCGGAACGGACAATCACGTATTCCTGGTGGATTTGACTTCCAAAAATATTACGGGTAAAGCGGCGGAAAATGCCTTGCACGCGGCGGGTATTACGGTCAATAAAAATATGGTGCCTTTCGACACCAAGAGTCCGTTCGTAACCAGCGGCATTCGTATCGGAACACCGGCGCTCACCACCAAAGGCATGAAAGAAGCCGAAATGAAACTGATTGCCGGATTCATCGATCGGGTACTTTCCAATATCGATGATCAGGAAGAAGCGAAAAAGGTCAATGCGGAAATTCGCGAGTTAAATAAAAACTTCCAAATGTACGCGTTGTAGCATCGAAAAACCACAGAAAAAAGCGCTCCTTTTTGCGGAGCGCTTTTAATAACTATGAAGAAAAAAAATATTCAAGAAGTAGAAATGCCGTTCCTCGACCATCTTGAGGAACTACGCTGGCGGATTATAAAATCGTTAGTTGCTGTCGTTGTTTTTACGATTATCGCTTTTTTCTTTTCCGATCAAATCCTAAAATTTTTATTGATTTCCACCAAGCACCTAAAGCACCAATTTCAGCTCCAGGTATTAAAAGTACAAACGGTCTTTATCATAAAACTCGAATTGGCTATTATTACCGGGGTTATTTTTGCCTTACCGGTCATCTTTTACCAACTTTGGGCTTTTGTTGCGCCAGGCCTCCTGGAAAACGAACGTAAATATGTTATTCCAGTGATTGTCTTTGCCACTATTAGTTTTATTGTGGGAGCGGCGTTTGCTTTTTTTGTAATCATTCCTTTTGCGCTGGACTTTTTCCTGGGACTTGTGCCTGAAAATGTAAAAAACAACATTGCTCTTGATTTTTATTTCGGATTTGTCGCACGATTGGTCTTGGTTTTCGGAATCGTATTTGAGCTGCCGGTTGTCAGCCTGTTGCTAACGAAGTTAGGCATTTTAACTCCAAAAATTTTACGCAAATACCGACGTTACGCTATCGTTGTTATTTTTATTCTTGCCGCCATTTTAACACCGCCCGATCCCACAACCCAATTGTTGTTAGCCATTCCTTTGGTTCTTTTGTACGAGGTAACGATTTGGATCAGTTATTTCTTTTACAAGAAGAAACAGGAACAAAAGGATTAAATTATTGCTTAACGTAAAATAAAATGGTATTTTTCCTTTTTTTAAAAATATTGATTATTAAAGGACTGATACAAACGGATGGGAATCAAATTAAAAGAAATAAATGCCGTTGTAAAGGATGAATTAAAAGAATACGATGCGGTCTTCAGAGAAATTCTGACTTCAAATGTTTTTTTAATCGATACGGTTGCCAAATATTTGGTGCGCAATAAGGGCAAAGGCCTGCGCCCTTTATTGGTCATTTTATCTGCCAAATTGCTTGGGCCGCCGGTACGCGAAACGTATGTGGTGGCTTCTATTATTGAATTGTTGCACACGGCTTCTTTGGTGCATGATGATGTTATTGATAATGCCAATATCCGGCGCGGTTTCCCTTCCATTAATGCGCTCTGGAAAAATAAAATCGCCATTTTAATGGGTGACTACATGCTTTCCAAAAGTTTAATCGGCGCGACCATGACGGGCAGTCTTGAAGTCATGCAAAAATTGGCCATAGCTTCCAAGCGCCTGAGTAAAGGGGAACTGCTGCAAATCGAAAAGGCGCGTCATCTCAATGTTACCGAAGAAGATTATTTTGCCATTATTTCCGATAAAACCGCGGCGCTCATCGGCACGGCTTCCGAGTTGGGCGCGATTACGGTCTCGCAAAAAAAGGAAGACCACGAAAATCTGAAAAATTTCGGCGAGAATTTAGGGATTGCCTTCCAAATCAAAGATGATTTGTTGGATTACTACGGTCATCAGAAAATTTTGGGCAAACCGGTCGGAAATGATTTCAGAGACAAAAAAATAACCCTGCCCTTAATCCATTCGTTTAAAAAAGCTTCCAGAAAAGAAATCAGCAAAATCAAACGCTTGCTAAAGAAAGGCGTTTCTCAAAAAGACGTGGATTACATTATCCGTTTCGTGGAAGAACACGACGGCATTCGCTACTCGGAGAAAAAAATTGACGAATACGCGCAAAAAGCCAAGAATTACATTGCCGGATATCCCGATTCGGAAATCAAAACAGGGCTTTACAAATTTGTAGATTTTACGATTAACCGATCTAATTAACGCATGAATGTTGATAAAAAAATTCTGATTATCCGCTTAAGTTCCATCGGAGATATTTTATTAACAACACCGTTTATTCGTCAAACGCGCATTGCCTTTCCCAACAGCAGCATTGATTTTGTCATCAAACAACGGTTTATTGATTTGGTTCGTTTTAATCCGCATATTAATCACATCTATTCCGTCAATGAGGAAGAGGGCATGGCCGGTTTGCGCGAAATTCGCAAACGGATTGAAGATCAACATTACGATTATATTTTTGATTTGCACAACAACATCCGCAGCCGCATTTTAACCAAAGGATTGCCTAATCCCATCTTCCGCATGCGCAAGGATAAACTAAAACGGTTCCTTTTGGTTTACACGAAAATAAATTTGTACAAAAGACCGATTCCTATTCCAGAGCGCTACTTACGGGTGGGACGGGCAGCAGGAATCAAAGACGACGGCCATGGTTTGGAAATATTCTGGAAAAATCACATTGAAGAAGGCCTGTTCGATGTGGTGGATCGCCGTCTCCTGAAAAATCCGTTTGTTGCCATGGCGCCCGGAGCCGGTTTTAAAACCAAACGTTGGCCGATTGAGTATTTTGCCGAATTAATCCGTAAAATCAGAGCTCAAGCCAGTCTTCCCGTTGTATTGTTGGGCAGTAAGGAAGAAGCAGCGTATTTTAAGTCTCTGGAAGAGTTGCCGGGAGTTATTAATTTGGCCGGGGAATTAACCTTACTGGAAGCGGCCATAATGATCAGCAAAGCCAAATTTTTGGTTTCCAACGACAGCGGACTGATGCATCTTGCAACAGCGGTGAAGACACCGGTGCTGGCGATTTTCGGTTCAACTGTGGAGGAATTCGGTTTTTTCCCGTACCGCTCGCAGCATCAGGTGGTGCAGCGCAAAGGCCTGTGGTGCCGACCCTGTTCGCACATCGGCCGTAATCACTGCCCGCTCGGACACTTCAAGTGCATGAAAGATCTCAAACCCGAATTAGTCTTTAATCATCTGAAAAAATGGTTGTAAAATGACCGGATTAAAAAAGTTTTTGTATCGATATTTTATCTACCCGTTGATTTTGTTGACGGCTCATTTGGCGGCCTTATTTAATAAAACCATTCGCGAAGCGCTGAAAGGCCGGTATCAGTCGGTAAAAGAACTAAAGGCATTTCCAAAAACAGAAAAACCGGTGGTTTATTTTCATGCCGCTTCTTTGGGAGAATTTGAGCACATCCGTCCGCTCATTTATTATTTGGGACAAAGTCACCAGGTGGTGGTTACTTTTTTTTCGCCTTCGGGTTACAATCACGCCAAAAAACAATTTGAAGACGAGCGCCATTTTTACCTGCCCTTTGATTTTTACGGTTTGTGGCTAAAGATTTTCAAAGCGCTGCAACCCGAAATGATGATTATTTCCAAACACGATATTTGGGCCAATCAAATTATGGCCGCGGCGGAGTCTGGCGTTCCTTCTTATTTGGTCAATGCTTCTTTGTCTGCCAAATCGAGCCGCCTCAATCCGTTGTATCGTAGCTTTTATCGACCGGTGTACCAAAAGCTCAGCGCAATATTTACCATCAGCGAAGAAGACCGACAACGGTTTGAAAAAAATTTTGACGTGCGAAATGTTAAGGTTGTGGGCGACACAAAATTCGACCAGGTAATTATTCGCAAAGAGCAGGCAAAAGACAAAACGCTTTTGCCCGGCCAATGGGTCAAAGATCAATTGGTCATTGCTTTGGGCAGTATTTGGCCCGAAGATTACCGGCCTCTTTCGGAGCCGCTGCAACGGTTAATGCAGGAGTTTGATTTTTTAAAGATTTTATTCGTGCCGCATCAACCGCACGAAGACTTTTTAAAACGCATCGAAAGCGACTTCGGAAAATTCGGGACGCAACGTTTTACCGAGCAAAAAACACTTTACGGTCAACGTTGCCTGATTGTAAATGTAGTTGGCATTTTGGCGGATTTGTACCAATATGCGGGCATTGCTTACGTGGGCGGAAGTTTTAAACAGGGCATTCACAATGTGATGGAAGCGGCGGTTTACGGCATTCCGGTTTTGTACGGGCCGATGCACGAAAATTCTTACGAAGCCACGCAGTTGATCAAAGAGAGGGCGGCCTATGTGGTGCGGCGGGAAACGGACGCCTATTCGATTTTGAAACGGTTAATCGAAGACGAAAATTTCCGTCGCCATTCCGGCCGCAAGGTACAGGATTTTGTCACCCGCCATACCGGCGCCACCCAACGGATTTTGCGGGAATTGGGATTTGAGTTAGGCGAAAATTCTATTGTAAAGTAATGATAGACGATTATTGCGTAAGACTTATGACCAACCATTTAATTCCGATCCCGCCGAATAAGAAAAGCCTCCCTTTCTAAGTGGCGACGGGTTTCTTTCAGTAATTTTGCCTTTGACCTTGCGAGGGTATGGTTGAAGCATTCCGGTCAAAACAATGCAATTTTAAAAAATTCAATTGACGGACAGATTAGATAAATCGTTGCCCTGCTTATTGCTTTTATTGAGATTTTTTATTAAATATTCAAAGTGATAGCATAGGGAATTCTCCAATATTTTTTTGTGTCAAATTAAATTTCGGATTCCCGGCGTTAATTTTAAATTATTTTGCTAAATGTGGGGTTTAGGGAATATATCACATTTGTGGCACGTAATAACAAGATTAAATAAGTGGATACATAATGGTATATAGAATTCTATTGATTGATGATGATAAAGAAATGATCAAAAAATTATCTCATTTACTTTCGGGACATCGCATACATGTCGGCAACTTTAACGTAAGTATTGAGGTAGATTCGGTGTTAGTACGGGTAGAACCGGTCATTATAGAATCGAATAAATACTGGCGCTTCACGGATGATACTATTCGTGATTTAGAGATTGCATCAGCACGGCGCTATGATCTGGTTGTAGCGGATTATGGTTTGGTCGATGACGAAGCTAAGGATATTCTTTGGGGCAAGGATAGAAAAAGAACTCCAGGCCGCGAAGAAGCAAAGGGCAGGATATTAACTCTAAAAGACTTAGCCGAACAATATGCGGAAACAATTAGCGATGGCTCTCCTAATATATTTCTTACTGCCAGTCAGGTCTATCTTCGTAGCTTTGCCAGCAAATTGGCCATTGATATTCTCGGACCGGTTAACCCTGACCGTGTAAATGCAACAAAAGCAGCTTTTCCTAATGCCAAAATTGACGCCTTTGATACTAGAAACGAGCTGTACGGAGGAGATGCATTCTACTCCTTTTATAAGCAGAAGAGGGGGCGCGAGTTTTACCGACAATTGGTCGGTCATCACATGCTTTTGGTAGTTGAGAAATATATTTTGCGAACACTTATAACGCGTGCCGGCAGGATGCGCATCCGACGGTCCGTATTGAACATCGCGCTATTTGCCGGATCCGTAGCTGTTTTAGGCGCGGCAACAGGCTATTTAGCGCAAATAGGACAGAGCCTTCTGGCGCAAAAAGACTCATCAGGATGGTGGTTAATTTTCGCGGGACTTACTTTTTTGGGTTTAGGATCGCTAGCATTATCTATATACTTTGAATCATTTGCACGAAGGATAATTCGATGGATTGGTCCCGAAGAAGAATTTGATAAGACATGATCTCGCTGACGGATAAAAATGATCAAAAAGGTTGTAAGCTAAAAATTAAAACGAGGATAAACCATGAAATGGAAAGAATGGCTAGAAAAATGGAGTATGACTTCATTAAAAATTAAAACGCCATTTCTTGAGGCGGATTGGCAGCCAAAGGATAAGGATAAGGACGCTGCATGGGAACTTTATATTGAATTACTTACCAGAATCGCCACCCAACCATTGCCGAAAGAACATGGCGATGAAGCTACGGCTCTGGATAGTATTTATAAACTCTTTGGTATAACAAGAGAAATTATTAAAAAGCATGGGCGTGAATGTATTGAATTTACTAAAATAGCGATTATTATTTTAAATCAAAAAATAAGACCTTTTACGGCAAAATGGCACAAAATAATGTTAGAAAATGGCTTTGAGAATAAAATGGTAAGAGACCGATTTCGGAAGGAATTGAAAGAACTTCAAAGCGTTCTAAAAATATATACAAAAATGCTTTCCGATATGGCCGGAGTCGAAGATTTAACGGAATTGGAAGATATCAATGGCTAACAATAAACATAAAGTTTTTATTAGTTATCACCATAAAAATGATCAGGAATATAAAGAGGCTCTTTTATCCTTAAATAAATATTATGATTTATTTATTGATGCTTCTGTGGACACAGGTGATATTGATGATGACCTTCCTGATGAAACTATACGCCAAAAAATAAGAGATGAATATCTTAAGGATTCAACCGTAACCATAGTTTTAGTCGGACTTGAAACGAAATATAGAAAGCATGTTGATTGGGAAATATACTCCAGTATGTATAATGGGAAAGTTAACAAGCAATCCGGAGTTTTGGTAATTAATCTTCCAGTTACAGGATGTACGTATTTCACTGCTGCGCACGGAGAAGAAGAAAAGAAGGTTGTTTATCCTTCAACAACGTCTTGGACTACCATTGATAATAGAGCGGAATACAACAGAAGATATCCGTATATGCCTGAGAGAATAATTGATAATCTTTTAAATAAAGATGCCTTAATCTCAGTAACAAACTGGGACAATATCATTGATGATGTGAAAAAATTACGTCTTTTAATTGAGCTGACCTATCGTGACAGATTTAAGTGCAAATATGATTTAAGCAGACCAATGAGAAGAAGAAATGCTTAAAAATAAAGTTAATAAGTCCCTTTACCTGAACGCAAACCCGCTAACGTACCATAGCGGTAGATGAGCTTTAAGTTGCATATTTTAAAGAAGACTTTTTTAGGAATGAATGCGCAAATTTAATTAATCGCTTTTTATGTACCTTACGCGTATCCGACCAAAATTAACTTTACGATGGTTTGAAGGCGGATAAAGATTAATAAGGCACAGGATGAACATTCTACTTTTTGAATGATGAAAGAAATCGGTAACTATGGAATGAAAAATAAATAAATGAGAAGCGAGTTTTGTGTTGATAAATTCCAAACGTTTTTATTATATTCCTTTCAAAAATTAAAATAAAAAATAATCTCCGTTTGGGAGATTGTGCATTACAAAGAAAAGATACTTTGGCCAATTGGATTGATGATGCGTTTAATTTAAGATTTTCTCGGAAACATTTAATTAATAATCCAAGAGAAAGATTTATTTATAATAGATC
>JALWEA010000232.1 GCA_027039465.1 Calditrichia bacterium
CAAGAAAAAAACTGAATATAAAAAGCTTGGAACTAAAATATGCCAACAATCCTTATAGTATTTGGATGGCGTCTTTATTTTTATTCAAACGAAAGGAATGAACCTCCACATATTCATTGCCAAAAAGGTGATATGGAGTGTAAATATTGGCTTGATGAAACAAATTTTGATATTTGGGAAGCATATTCTTATAATATATCTCCAAGGGACAGAAGGGAAATAAGGAAAATAATATTTAATAATTTTGAAGACATCATTAGAGAATGGTACAAATTTAAAAACAAAAAATAAGAGAGAAAAAGGAATAATAAAATGAAAAAATATCATAGGGTCAAAGATATAAAAATTGAATCTGGTTTCTTAATATTAACGGTTGATGGCAAAGAAATTAAAAAGAAAATAGCAGAGTTATCCACTGTTCTTGCCAATGCTCCTGAGGAAGCACTAAAAATCTTCGAAGTTTCACCATCCGGTTATGGAATTCATTGGCCTTTACTTGACGAAGACATTTCAATAGACGGCATTTTAGGAATTACCCACAAACCCAAATTTAAAAACGTAAAAAGGATCGCCTAAATTATCATTTCCAATAATATTGAGTTTGCTCTAATTTTATCGTCATCATTTTTACAAATAGTTTATTTAAAAAATCAAGCCGTTTTACAATTTTTCTAATATGTCATTACATGCTATGAATATTTTTCGCCCGCCCGGCAAATTTTTCGCAAAAAGGAATAAAAATTGGGACTTTTTTCATCGGGTCTATTTTTATTGGCTTCAATACGGGTTGTAAGGCAGATTTGAATTTATTAGTAATTGGGAATTAGGAACTGGGAACTGGTAACTGGTAACTGGCAACTGGGAACCGGACGCGCCACCATCTGCCCAAACAACCGTTTACGAATAACGGATAACGAATACACGAATAACGTTTCTCTTAACCCTTATACCCTTAACTCATAGTTACCTACCCGCCCGCCTGCACTGGTACAATTTTTGTTTTTAATATTCCATGCGATTTCGTTGCGCCTGAAAAATAAATTTAATAGCTTATTGCCGATTCAATAGCCTTCGGAGTGAATATGAAACAATCTCTTGGTCTTTTACTTTTTAGTCTGTTATTTTTACTGCCAACCTCTTCAATGGCGCAGATTTCCAAGCCCCATATTGCCGTTCTTAATTTGGATGCTGTCGGGGTTACCGAAGATGAAGCTCTAACCTTGTCCGATCGCCTGCGTAATGAATTGGCACAGACCAACGCCTTCGTGCTTGTGGAACGCAATCAAATGGACAAAATTTTAAAAGAACAGGGTTTCGAACTCTCCGGTTGCACGTCCGATGCCTGCGCCATTGAAGCCGGTCGCCTGCTGAATGTTCAGGAAATTTGCGTTGGCAGCGTGGGTAAGGTCGGAAATTTGTACACGGTTTCGGTGCGGTTGATCAACGTGGAAACCGGTCAGGTGGTTAAAACCGTCAGTGAAGATTGTCCCTGCCCCATCGAGGCCGTTTTAACCCGATCCATGCACAATGTGGCTTTAAAATTGGCCGGACTCATTCCCAACCAAACGATTGCGCTGAAGGGGAAGCTTGCCGTTCAATCCCAACCGTCCGGCGCCCAAATTATTATCGACGGCAAGGATTACGGTTTAACGCCGGCAACGATTTCCCTACCTTCGGGCAAGCATGTAATTCTGCTGCAAAAAAATCGCTTTGCTTCCGTTAAACAAAGCATGGAAGTTTTTCCGAATCAGACCCGTTCCGTGCAAATCACTTTAAAACCTTTGGCTACGTTGCTGATCACAACGGAGCCGTCCCAAGCGCGCATTGAAATTAACGGACAGATGAGGGGAGAATCTCCTTTGAATTTGGACGTTCCTCCGGACAGTGCGCTTGTAATCCGCATTCAAAAAATAAATTACCGGGAAGCAGTTCAAAAAATAACCTTGAATCCCGGTGCTTTTAAGAAGCTGCATTTCACATTACAGCCAAAAACAGGACGGATTTATTTTTCCGCTTTACCCGGCGGAAGCAGGGTTTTTATTAACGGCCAACGCGTTGCCCTCAAAAACGGACAAATCGAATTGCCTTTCGGCCACTATCAAATTCAACTCATGCATCCAGGCTATTACGTACGAACACTGGAGATCGATTTGCAAGCCGATGAAGTTAAAACGGTTAACGGGCAGTTAATTCCCAAAACCATTAGCGGAGCTATTCTGCGGTCGGCCGTGTTTCCCGGCTGGGGACAGCACTACCAGGGGAAGAAAGCGCGAGGTTGGCTTTTTACTTTGGCCGCATTGACCGGTTCCGGTGCTTCCTATTATTTCTACCAACATTACAAGGCCAGCAAAGACGAATACGAAGCAGCGCGGGAAATATATCGACGGGCTTTTGACAATAGAAGTATTGAAATCTATCGACAACGCATGCATGAAAAATACGACCAAACCAACGAATGGCGGCAAAAGACCAATATTGCGATCGGGCTGACGGCTGCGATTTGGGTGTGGAATATTCTGGATACGAGCCTCTTTCCGCCGCATTATAAAAAAAAGATTGATCTGAAGGGGAAAGCGCAAAACGGCGGTTATTCCGTTGGCTTTTCTTTTAAATGGTGAAATCGAAAATCGAGGTAATCGAAATGAGAACCTTAATCTTTTTCCTGTTTTCCGCACATTTTAGCAAATTCTTTCTAAGTTGTTTATTTACAATATGCAATTTTGAAATTTGGGTGTTGCAAAGTATATCCTAACATGTTTATATACAAATTAAAGAATGGATCAGGAAGTATTACTGTCCAGATTATTCCAGAAACAAAAGGCAGATATAGAGTTGTAAAATCGATTGGCATAAGCAAAAATGAAGAAGAGAATCAAACTTTAGTTAATCAAGGGCAACAAGAAACGAGAAATTTAACAAAATAACCAAAATTTTTAACTCAAAACGATACCTTTTTATTGGCAATGTACTTTTGACACTTAACAATAGAAATATTCGGGTAATTGTTAATGGATTAATATGTGAATGAAGAAAGAAAAGAATTTCACCGAATTATTTTGAAATATTTTTAGGGTGTTGTATGTATGAAAACAGGAGGTAATCGAAATGAGAACCTTAATCTTTTTTATTTTATCATCATTTTTTTTGGGGACTTCCCTATTCGCCAAAATTATCCGCGTGCCGAAAGATTTTGCGAAAATTCAGGATGCCGTTAACGCGGCCAATGCAAACGACACGGTTTTAGTGGCGCCCGGTATTTATTCCGAAAGCATTCGACTTGAAGACAAAGACCTTGTTTTGGCCAGCCATTATATACTCAACAAAGATACATCGTGCATTCAAGCAACAGTATTACAACTCTCAATGGACGGAAATATTATTACCTGCAAAAACAACACATCTTCCACCGTTATTACGGGCTTTACCATCGGAGAACCGCATTTTAAATGTAACGGCATCGAATGCCAATCGGCTTCGCCGGTGATTGCCCGAAACACCTTCACTTCCATCTACAAAACAAGCATCAAAAGTCTTGACAACTCCAGTCCGATCATCCGCGAAAATTATTTTTACCTGAATTCTTCGGGGCCGAAGACCAAAGCCATTTCGGCATTCGCAGGCCATCCGCAAATTCTCGACAATACTTTTCAAAACGAAGGCAGCTTTTTCAACGACGCCATTATCAATAATTCAGCCGACGCTTTAATTTCCGGCAACCGAATCGATTCTTTTTACCACGGAATTCTGAACTATGGCGAGCAAACTCAAATTGTTAATAATCTGATTACCCGGTGTAGATATGGTATTAAATCCAATCATGGCCGCATTCAAAACAATACCATCGTAGGCAATGTTTACGGGATTTGCAGTATTTGGAATGCGCCCGAGGTCACCAACTGCATTCTCTGGGATAATCGAACCGATTTCGACGGGGAATTTACGATTTCTAACAGTTGCATGCGGTTTTGTCTGCCCATCCATGCCACGGA
>JALWEA010000233.1 GCA_027039465.1 Calditrichia bacterium
TATTAATTTCGAAAAGCCCAATCCGAAAATCGATTTCGAAAACAGCCCGTTTTTTGTTAACACTCAGTTGCGTGATTGGCACAAGCAAGGCGAAACTCCGAGACGGGCAGGAGTGAGTTCTTTTGGCATCGGCGGGACAAATGTTCACGCCGTGTTGGAGGAAGCGCCGGAAACGGGATCCGGAGATCCGGCGCCCAAAGACCAATTGCTGCTGCTTTCCGCCAAATCATCACAGGCGCTGGACAAAGCCACGCAGAATTTGGGAAAATTTCTTAAAGAACATGCGCATCTCAACTTGGCCGATGTGGCTTACACGTTAAAAATCGGACGCAAAGCATTTAATCATCGTCGTTTTTTAGTGGCGCATTCCACGGAAGATGCAGCCGAAACGCTATTGGGCGCGGATCCCAAACGCATTTTGAGTGCAGCCCACAATAAAATACCGGATGAACCGCCGGTGGCTTTTATGTTTAGCGGTCAAGGTTCGCAATATGTGAACATGGGCAAAGAGCTGTACGAAACGGAACCGGTTTTTAAATCCGAAGTGGACCGCTGCAGCGAAATTTTGCAAGCATATTTGAATTTGGATTTGCGGGATATGCTTTACCCGACCGCCGAGAAAGAGCAGGAAGCGGCCGAGCAATTGAATCAAACCGCTTTTACGCAGCCCGCTTTGTTTGTGATTGAGTACGCTTTGGCCAAATTATTCATGCACTGGGGCATTGAACCGGCCGCCATGGTGGGACACAGCATCGGCGAGTACGTAGCCGCTACTCTGGCCGGTGTATTTTCTTTGGAAGATGCGCTTAAAGTTGTCGCTGAGCGCGGGCGTTTGATGCAAAGCATGCCGGCCGGAGCCATGTTAAGCGTACGCCTGGATGAGCAAGGCGTTCAGCCTTTTTTGAACGAGCAGGTGACCATCGGTGCCCTGAATAGTCCCGGTGTTACCGTGCTTTCCGGCCCGTTCGAAGCCATTGAGCAGGTGGAAGTTCAACTGCGGGAAAAAGGGGTGGGCTTCCGCCGTTTGCACACATCCCATGCCTTTCATTCGGCCATGATGGATCCCATTTTGGATGAATTTAAACAGGTCGTTGCCTCGATTACCCTCAACAAACCCGAGCGCCCCTATCTTTCCAACACAACGGGCACCTGGATTACCGACGAGCAGGCAACCGATCCGCAATATTACGCCAATCACCTGCGCAGCGCCGTGCGTTTTATCGACAATGTGGGTGAACTGTTGCAGGAAGCGCAAACCGTTTTATTGGAAGTAGGCCCCGGCACGGTACTGAGTACATTGGCGCGCAAGCATCCCAATAATTCCCTTGGCCGCACTATCTTGTCTTCCATGCGCCATCCCAATGACCAAAGCGGTGATCGCGCCGTTCTGCTCACGACTTTGGGTCGATTGTGGTTAAGCGGCGTTCAAATCGATTGGGATCTTTTCTATGAAAATCAACGTCGTTTGCGCGTTTCTTTGCCAACTTATCCTTTTGACCGCAAACGGTATTGGTTAAAATCCGGCAAACCAGTCACAGGAGGAGCAGCCATGGTTTCGGAAACCATTCGCAAAAATCCGGATATCTCGCACTGGTTTTACATGCCTGTCTGGAAACAAATGCAAATCCCGCGAGCTCCGGAAAAAACGTTTGAAAAGGGCAAGGTTTGGATGATCTTAAAAGATCAAACCGGGCTAAGTACGCAAATTATCGAACAGTTGAAAGACCAATCAAAGGCTGTCATCATTTTAGACAAAAGCCGAACTTTCGAAAAAAAATCCGACACACACTATTCAATTCGCATTGATCAATACGACGATTTTTTACAGGTCATCAGCGATTTAAAAGAAAACGATCTGTTGCCGGACAATATTTTACACCTTTGGAACGTTATCGTGCGCATGGTGCCTGAAGGTTTTGAAGAAACGGTTCGCACCGCTTACCTGAGTCTGTTGCATTTGGTGCAGGCCATGGCCGCCAATCACATAACTAAGAAAATTCATCTCGGTATTATTTCCAACAATATGTTTAATATTACCGGTTACGAACCCATTATTCCCGGCCTGGCAACCGTGCACGGCTTAAGCAAGGTCATTCCGCAGGAATTCCCCAATATTTCCTGCCGCGATATTGACGTGGCCCTGCCCCGCACGTTGGATGCCGATTTGGGTGACCTGGCGCGTCGTCTCTTACTGGAGTTTTCCGACAGCGAACGCCAGTTAGGTGTGGCTTACCGAGGGAAACAACGCTGGATTCGCGAATTCGAAGCCATTCCGCTCACCGAAAAGAATCCGTTAGCCGGGTATTTAAAAACAAACGGCGTTTATCTCATTACCGGCGGATTGGGGCGCATCGGCCTTAAATTATCCGAATACTTGGCCCGAAAAGTTCAGGCTAAACTGATTTTAATCGAACCGTATGACTTCCCGGCCGAGCAAAATTGGGATTCTTATTTGAAACAGGCACAGGCGGAAGACAAAACGGCTGAAAAAATCAAACGTTTACAGGGAATTATCGGCAGTGGCGGACAGGTATTGGTGTTGAAAGCCGATGTCAGCGATAAAGCCGCCTTGCAAGCCGCTTTTGAAAAAGGAATTGAAACATTCGGCCCGATTAACGGGGTGATCCATGCCGCCGGTATCGTAGGTACGCATGCCTTTAAAGCCATCCCGGAGATCACCAAGGAAGACTATCAGGCTCAATTCAAAGCTAAAGTTTACGGCGCCCTGAATCTTGCAGAGATTCTGGAAACCATTTCCGTGGAATTCGTACTGCTGCAATCTTCGATGGCTTCGATTTTAGGCGGACTGGGCTTTGGCGTTTACGCCCCGGCCAACGCCGTTTTGGATGCATTGGCCAATCAGCAAAACCGTTTGAATCGGGCACAGTGGATTGATGTGAACTGGGATGGCTGGAATTTCGGTGATGAAGGATTTGACAGCGGCCTTGGCTCGGAAATCGCTCAGTTGGCCATTAAACCGGACGAGGGTATTGAAGCATTTGAACGGATTTTCAGTTACCGCGATTTGCAGCAAATTATTGTTTCCACCGGAGACTTGCAGGCGCGTATTGCCAAATGGTTAAAAACCGACATTAGTGAAGTCGAAAAAGAGCTGGGAGAACGCCAGGCCGGTGAATTGCATGAACGTCCCGACTTACCCACGGCTTACGTGGAGCCGGAAAACGATTTGCAAAAACAAATTGCAACCATCTGGCAAAAGTTGCTGGGTATTTCCAAAATCGGCATTTATGATGACTTCTTCGATTTGGGCGGTAATTCCTTAATGGGTACTCAGCTCATTTCAGAACTGCGCGCCGAGTTTCAGGTTGAACTGCCCTTGCGCGCTTTGTTTGACGATCCGACCATTTCCGGCGTAGCGAAAATCATCGAGCAGGAAAAAGGCTCGGCCAAAGCCGCGGCAACCGAAGAAATTAGCGACTTGTTGTCCCAGCTTGAAAACATGTCCGAAGAAGAAGCGAAAAAGATTTTGGAGGAGAAGAAAAAGAAGTAAAAACTCCCCCCTCTTTCCCCCTCTCTTCTTCGAAGAGAAGGGGAGGTAATCCGGTGATCAACATGGACTTAGCCAGGATTAGTGGATGAGTTGAAATTGATACAAATATTTAAGATTGGAAAAATCCTGAATTCATGGCATTTTTCCAAAAGTTTCTTTGAAAAATTTAAGGTAAATTCTATTGAATAACACCGTACTTTGATTCCCCTCCCTACGTGAGTAGGGAGGGGTGCCGAAGGCGGGGTGGGTTGTACTTCCCTGCAACCATCCCGATTCTTGGGATTTATAACATGAAGGGTGGTTGAAGAAAGCTTTTAACTCACCCCCTCTTTCCCCCTCTCTTCTTCGAAGCTGAGCCGGGTACACACTTGACACAGGGGGGTAAATATGTTATATTCGGGGTATGGAAATCTATGGAAAAAATTTCACAGAACCGATTCTAAACGAAATCCGAGAGATGGTCGTCCAAGAGCCGGAT
>JALWEA010000234.1 GCA_027039465.1 Calditrichia bacterium
GTATGGCCACACGCAGCACATCTACGGGTAATTCAATGATTTTTTCTCCTTTTAAAGAGAACATCACAAAAATGGTAAAGAGCAAAGCCACCGGTGTTAAATAAGAAACTTTGGGAATGTATTTTTTGAAATACCAGTCATCGCCTTTGCTTCTGCGCAAAATGAAATTCGAGACCAATCCGGCAAAAAAAGGAATGCCCAAATAAATCAAAACCGTAACCGCGATTTCGGAAATGGAAACTTTTACAATCGTTCCGCTCATGCCGAACACCGTAGGCAGTAAAGTAATGAAGATATAGGCGTAAACCGAATAGAAAAAGACCTGAAACAGAGCGTTGAAAGCCACTAAACCTGCGGCCAGTTCCGAGTCTCCTTCCGCCAGGTCGTTCCAGACCAAAACCATGGCAATACAGCGCGCTAGTCCCACCAAAATAACGCCGACCATCATGGCCGGTTTGTCCGGCAAAAATAGAATGGCCAGAAAAAACATAACCAACGGGCCGACAATCCAATTTTGTACGAGAGAAAGCGCAAGAAAGCGTAAATTTTTAAACACCGTCGGCAGTTTTTCATAACGCACTTTGGCGAGTGGCGGGTACATCATTAAAATTAAGCCTATGGCAATGGGAATATTGGTTGTGCCTGTTTTAAATTGATTCCAGAATTGGGCCATGCCTGGCACAAGGTAACCCACCAGCACGCCTAAAAACATGGTCAGAAAAATCCACAAAGTTAAATAGCGGTCAAAAAACGATAAACGACGTGAAACGGATGCCATGATTCAATTTTCCTTTCTTTCACAGACTTCCGAAAATGAGACCGGCTACAACGGAAAAGCTGCAAATCAGGACAATGTAAGTCAGCGCTTGTTTTTTGCCCATCAGTTGAAACAACACGATCATGCTGGGAATGCTCAAGGAATTGCCTGTCAGAAAAAGCGTTAAAGCCGGGCCTTTGGCCATGCCCATTTTCATCAAAGTCTGAATGATCGGCACTTCGGTTAAAGTCGCAAAGTACATCAGCGCACCGGAAACCGAGGCCACCAAATTTCCGGCAATGGTGTTCTTTCCTACGGCAACTTCGATCCAATGATCGGGAACTACCACATCAATAATTCCGGCGGCAAAAATACCGATGAAAAGGTACGGCAGAATTTTCTTGGTTAAGTCCCATGTTTCCGCGAGCCATTCGGCATTATCAGCACGTTTGAAGCGGAAAAACACCAAATACAGCAAAGCACCCAAAAAGACCAAAGCGGCACTCCATTTGATAACGGGCGCAATATGCAGTCCGAGCACGATTAAAATCCCAAACTGCAAAAGCAAAAACGCGGCGATCAATCCGTTCCCGTAAGGTTTTTCTTCTTCCATGCCGAGCAGGAATGAATCCGCATTGCGTTGATCGTGTTTTTTGAATAAAACGCCCATGATCAGACCGACCGCAATGGCGATGATGATCGAAGCGATCAGACGGCCGAAGGCGAAATCCCAGCCGACAGCGTTGCCGGTTAAAAAGATGGCGGTTACATTGATGGCCGGGCCGGTAAATAAAAAGGCAACCGCCGGGCCGATACCTGCGCCGCGCTTGTAAATGCCTGCAAACAACGGTAAAATGGTGCAGGAACAAACGGCCAGAACGCCACCCGCTACCGAAGCGATGGGATAGGCAATGTATTTTTTAGCCGTCGGGCCTAACAATTGCAGGATGCTGTCTTTTTTAACAAAAACGGCAATGGCGCCGGCAATGAAAAAAGCGGGCACCAAACAGGTCAGTACGTGCTTGCGCGCGTAATCCTGCAACAACAGCAATCCAGCGCTTAAAGCGTCGGACAGTTTAGCGGGTTCGGCGGGTAAATAGTAAAAAAACAAAAAAGCGATCAGTAAATAGAAGAATTTTCTCCATTCTTCGTTCCAGTTTTCTTTAATTCGTGCCAGCATTTCCATGATTTCGTTCGCAACTCCTTTGCTGCATGTTCAACGGTTTAATCTTGATTATCTTGGATTTGATCTTTTTAATATTGGGAAAATGCCAAATTATTGCATAATTAGCCAATTAACGAAATATTGAACTCAAAAAAATACCCTGCATTTGAACAGGGATATAATTCGGATTAGCGTTGTCCGTTTTCGATCCAATGGCGCAGGGTGGCTTCCGTAGGTAACTTTCCTTGTAAAATCAGTTTACCGTCAAAGGCTAAACCGGGCGTGCGCATAACGCCGGCCAACATCATTTTATTCAGATCCTCGATTTTTTCAACGGTGATGTCCAAATTTAATTCGCTAACAATCTTTTTTACCATGTTGTACAGTTTATCACAGGTGGAACAACTTACGCCGTAAATTTCGATTTTCTTCATTTTTGAGCTCCGTTTTTGATCTTTGTTTGATAAAATTCCCAAAACGCTTCTTTGATTTCATCCCGTACGCGCCGGAAAACCGACAGAATCTGTTCTTCGCTGCCCGTGGCTAGGGCCGGGTCTTCAAAACCGATGTGCAGTTGTTCTTTGACCTTGCCCAAGAACACCGGACAGGTTTCCCGCGCATCGTCGCATACGGTAATGACGTAGTCAAACGAATCGTTTAAAAATTGATCGACTTTTTTGGGATAGCCTTGGGAAATATCGATGCCCACTTCGCGCATTACTTGCACCGCTTTGGGATGAATCTTTGCGGACGGATCGGTTCCGGCCGATTGAACATCAAGGTTTGGATCAAAGGATTTCAAAAAGCCTTCGGCCATTTGACTGCGACAGGAATTTCCGGTACAAAGGACAAGAATGCGGGTCATCGATAACTCCTTTTTTCGATTGCTAATTGTCATTTCGTAAATTAGCGAAATATAAATAGTGCTCAAATTGAATGCAAAAATAAAAATCTGACTTTTAACTCACCCCCTCATTCCTCCTCTCTTCTTCGAAGAGAGGGGGACGTAATTTGTTGATCGATATGTGCTTAGCCATGATTGGTGAGAGAATGGAAACCAGCATCGAATATTCAAAATTCGAAAAAGTCCTGAAATCAGAGCATTTTTTTAATGATTCCTTAAATATGGCAACAGCAATTTGTTTCATTGATTCATTGCTTTTCGATCCCTTGTGCCCAATTATTAAAATCTTTAATTTCAAAGGGATGCCTTTGGGAATGTTCAAAACGGGAGGTCAATATGGAATATCAGGCTCAGCTTTTGATAGTCATGGTATCGTATTTGACATTATTGGTTTTATGGGGATTGTATCAGGGACGTAAAGTAAAAAGCGATGCCGACTATGCCATTGCCGGACGTGATTTGCCTGGTTGGGCGGCTGCGCTCTCCGAACGGGCTACGGGTGAATCTTCCTGGGCTTTGTTGGGATTGCCTGGCTTTGCTTATGCTTCCGGATTGATGGGCATTTGGACGGCGGTCGGATGTGTGGCGGGCATTATTACGGCCTGGGCGGCCATTGCCTGGCGGCTGCGTGACGAGGCCGAACATTACGATGTCAAAACATTTACGGAGTACATTGCAAAAAAACACAGCAAGAGCGAAAAACAGATTCGCGTGGTGAGCAGTTTAACCATTGTTTTCTTTTTCTTCTTTTACGTGGGCGCTCAGTTTTTGGGCGGCGGGAAGACGCTATTTACCATGTTCCATCTAAAACCGCAAATCGGTATGCTGATTACGGCCGCGGTAATTATCCCTTATACCATTTACGGCGGTTTTCGCAGCGTGGTTTACACCGATGTGGTGCAAGCCATCGTCATGATTACCACATTAATTGTCGGGCCGATTGTGGGCATTATCGTTTTGAGCTCCCGACCGGACGTTTTTGCGCACACTATTCCGCAGGCGCTGCATTTGGCCGGGCCAAAATATTATTTGTTGAGCGGTGCGGCCAGCGGCTTCACATTGGGCGTTACCATCATGGGCGGCCTTTCCTGGTTTTTCGGTTACCTTGGCGGTCAACCGCAATTGAGCATGCGCTTTATGGC
>JALWEA010000235.1 GCA_027039465.1 Calditrichia bacterium
TGAACGACCGGCGCGCGGAAGGATCCTCTTCGAGAGTATGGGCCAAAAGGTAACCGTGCAAAATGCCGCGCGTTGCCCCGTAAATGGCCATGGTGGCCGCCGCATTGCTCACCGGACGCGATTTGGTGGCCCAATAAGGAATCATAATGCCCGCGCTTCCCGTAAGCATGTACAACGCCACCAACTGCTTCTCGCTATTAACATTCAAAGCCATGGGAACAACCCAGCCGTAATAGCCCAGCGAAAGCGTAGTGGAAGCGATCAATAATTTGGTACGTCCTTTTTGGTCGAGTGCGTGTTTCCGCTGAGATTCAAGGCGGGTTAAAATCGTTTGCCTAAGTTGCCGGATCTCATCCATGGTGATCGGCTTGCGCAGCTGAAATGTTTTTCCCTGCACGCGATAAAGAATTTCCAAAACATAAGAACTGTCCGGCAATTGAAAGATGCGCGCTTCCCGAAAATTTTCGTATTCGTTGAAAAGATTAATTTTCTTTTGCAGGGCGGCGTCAATGTAATCGATGTGCTTTTGCGGAAGAAGGGGAACTTGAATTTCCTGGGCGTTCGAATGCGTAATGAATGCCAAGATCGCGAAAATAATCAACGCTAAAATTCTTGATTTCAAGAGACATCCTTCCGGTAAAATTTGGGGATTTTGTTTATTTGCAAAATAAGAAAATGCGCGCATGCAATCAAGCGGCTATTCAAAAGACTTTCTTTGCGGATAGCCAACGGGTGTGCTTTGGGAACTTTTTTAATTCAAACAAAGTTGGCGGTGAAATTTATTTGTCCCTTAGTTCGTTTCTTACGAAATTTAGGCTTGGTAAAAAACTAAAACGGGAGTAAACGTGGACGCGAAAAAATATTATTTCGATTACACGGCCAACACACCGCTCGATCCGCAGGTGCGCCAAACGTTAGCCGAGTTTTATGCCGATCATTACGGAAATTCGGCCGGGATTCACCGTTTTGCCCGCGACATGAAAACGCATCTTGACGAGGCCCGCGCTTATTTTGCCCGATTTATCGGTGCCAAAAGTTCGGAAATTGTTTTTACGGCATCGGCCACGGAAAGCAATAATACGGTGCTTAAAGGTCTGGTCCGGCATTATCCCGATAAAAAGCACATTCTGATCAGCGCCATTGAACACGCTTCCGTTTACAACACGGCGCGTGTTTTACGGGCATCGGAATTTGAAGTGGAAGAAATTCCGGTCAATACCGAAGGCTCGGTACGTCCCGAAGAAGTTAAAAATCGAATTCGCCCAGACACGTTATTGGTTTCGGTAATGTGGGTGAACAACGAATTGGGCAGCATCACACCTATAGGAGAGATCGGAAAAATTTGCCGTGAACAGGGCGCGCTTTTCCATTGCGATGCGGTGCAGGGCTTTGCCAAAATGCCGTTAAACGTGCACAAAATGTCCATCGACTTTTTAACGGCCTCGGCGCACAAAATTTACGGTCCAATTGGAGTGGGCCTCCTGTTTATTCGGGAAGGGCTTAAGTTGGAGCCTCTTTTGCACGGCGGCGGACATGAAAACGGTTTGCGTTCTTCCACCGTTAACGTGCCTGGCATTGTAGGCTTTCGCAAGGCCATCGAAATTTATGAACGCAATCACCAAAAGGAATGGCAACGGGTTTCCGAGTTCAGACAGCAACTTTTGTCGTTTATTCAAAATGAAATCGATGGCTCGCGTATTAACAGTCCCGCCAACGGGATTCCCCATATCATCAACTGTTCTTTTGACAAGGTCAACGGCGAATTGCTGGCCATCGCTTTGGACAAACAGGGCATCGCCGTTTCCACCGGCTCGGCCTGTTCGTCCGGTAAAATCATTAAAAGTCGCGTTTTGGGCGCTATTGACGTGCCGATGAATTTTCAGGCAGGCACCATACGGATCAGTTTGGGTCGGTACACCACGCAGGAAGAAACGGATTATTTAAAAGAGCAACTGAAACAAGCGGTAAACAAAGTGAGAAAGATTTCATGAACCGAGTATTTTTGTGTCATTACAGCGAAGTGGGATTAAAAAAGGGCAACCGCACCTATTTTGAGCGCATTCTGGAAACGAATATGCGTAAGAGTCTGCAGCGTGCTTTTCCGCAGGAAAAATTTTCTGTTAAAAAGGAATTAAAACGCTTCCTGATTTCTTTTGACCTGGACGTTCCCGTGGAAAAAGTTAAGGCGGCTTTGGAATCGGTCTTCGGTTTGGAAAATTTTTCACCGGTGCTTTCGGTTCCGCTGCAAATAGATCAAATTGAAGAAGCGGCTTTGTACTTAATGAAATCCAGGCCCGAACGTACGTTTGCCGTACGCGCCAAACGTTCGGACAAATTGTTTCCCATGAATTCGCAGGAAATCAATGTGCGCATCGGCGCCAAAATTGTGGAAGAGACAGGTAAAAAAGTGGATTTAACCGATCCGGAAATTACCTGCCACATTGAACTCATGCGTGACGCCGCACTGGTTTTCGTTGATCGTTTTAAAGGGCCCGGCGGATTACCGGTGAGTTCCAGCGGTAAGGTATTGGTGTTGCTTTCGGGAGGATTTGATTCGGCGGTGGCCGCCTATTTTGCCTTAAAACGCGGCGCCAAATGTACGTTTATTCATTTCCATTCCTATCCCTACACCAATAAATTTTCACAGGAAAAAGTCATCGATTTGGCCAGGATTTTAAATCGTTTTCAATTTAACAGTAGTCTGTTCATGGTGCCGTTTGCCGAAACGCAGGAAGAGATTGTGTTGAACAGTCCGGAAAAATTCCGGGTGATTTTGTACCGGCGTTTCATGATGCGCATTGCCGAACGGTTGGCTAAAAAAGAAGGATTAAAGGCGATCGTAACCGGCGAGTCGCTGGGTCAGGTGGCTTCGCAAACGTTGGAAAACATGGCGGCAATTGAACAGGTGACAACCATGCCCATTCTGCGCCCGCTGATCGGCCTGGATAAAAACGAAATCATTGCCATTGCCCGAAAAATCGGTACGTACGAAACTTCCGCCAAACCGCACGACGACGCCTGTACACGCTTTATGCCCAAACATCCGGAAACGCGCGCCAAGCTGCCGCAAATTTTGGAAGTGGAGCAGCGTTTGGATGTGGAAAAATTAGTGGAAGAAACGATGAACAAAATGGAAATCGTTGAGATTTAGGTTGCATTCGATTTTGAATATTATTATATTTGGCAACTCGAAAATGATGCACCTGTAGCTCAATCCCGACAAGTCGGGATGCTCAAATCAGCAGCGACTCGCAAGCTCGTCGGCTGATTTGGCATTGTCAGAGCAGCGGGATTAAAATAGGCACCTGTAGCTCAATTGGTAGAGCAGCGGACTCTTAATCCGTTGGTTGAAGGTTCGAGTCCTTCCAGGTGTACGTATTAAGGCAGCGGAAGCTGCCTTTTGTTTTTTTGGGGATGCACCTTCCGCTCAATCCCGAGATCGGGATGCTCAAATCAGCAGCGACTCGCAAGCTCGTCGGCTGATTTGGCCTTGCCAGAGCAGCGGATTAATCCGTTGGTTTAGGGTTTGGTCCCGTCAACGGGATCATCCCGCTTGCGGGACGAGTCCTTCCAGGTGTACGTATTAAGGCAGCGGAAGCTGCCTTTTGCTTTTTATGGGGGATGCACCTTTCGCTAAATCCCGACAGGCCGGTTGTTGCATTTTTTTAGCCACGGATTGCGCTGATAAACACGGATTAAAGAATTTTAATATTTTTTATTTTTTATTTCCGGCAAAATACACCAATATTTATTGCTTAGATTACTTTTTGCAAAAACATTAAGGGAGGGATGCTCAAATCGACAACGGCTCACAAGTTCGCCGGCTGATTTGGCATTGCCAGAGCAGCGGATTAATCCGTTGGTTTAGGGTTTGGTCCCGTTAACGGGATCATCCCGCTTGCGGGACGAGTCCTTCCAGGTGTACGTATTAAGGCAGCTTGCGCTGCCTTAATACGTACACCTGGAA
>JALWEA010000236.1 GCA_027039465.1 Calditrichia bacterium
CAAAGTGCTGAAAAGAAAAATGTACGGTTTTAGAGATTTTGAATTTTTTAAGTTAAAAATTCTTGACCTGCATAATTATAAATTTGAGTTAAAGGGCACTTGATGTACTCAAAAACCGGAAGAGCCTAATTTAAAGGCTTTTAAAAAAATAAATAAGTGGGATAATGTTTTTCGAATTAGCACATACGGATACACAGACCAAGGCCAGGGCGGGCTGGTTGCATACCGATCACGGAGACATTCCGACACCGATTTTTATGCCCGTCGGGACACAAGGTACGGTTAAAACTCTTGCTCCAAGAAATTTGGAAGAAGTGAATGCTTCCATTATTCTGGGTAATACTTATCATTTGTACATGCGTCCCGGGCATTCTTTAATTCGGGAAATGGGCGGTTTGCATCGGTTCATCAGTTGGCCAAAAGCAATTTTGACCGACAGCGGCGGATTCCAGGTTTTTAGTCTCAAAGAATTGCGAAAAATTGATGAGGAAGGTATTGTCTTCCAATCGCATTTGGACGGTTCGCGCCATAAATTCACACCGCAATTGGTTCTGGAAATTCAGCAATATTTGGGCAGCGATATCATGATGGTGCTGGATGAATGCACGCCGTATCCGTCAGATCGGGAGTATGCGCAAAAATCTAACGAGCTTACTTTGAAATGGGCTGCCGAAGCTCGGGAAATTTACGCCAATTGGCAACCGCTATACGGACATCGACAATTTTTGTTCGGCATTGTACAGGGCAGTATTTACAAAGAAATTCGCGAAGCAAGTGCCAAAGCCTTGGTTGATCTTGATTTTCCCGGCTATGCCATCGGCGGATTGGCCGTAGGGGAACCGAAACAAGTCATGTTTGAAATGACCGATTTTTGTACGGACATTTTACCCGAACAAAAGCCGCGCTACCTGATGGGCGTTGGCATGCCGGATGATATTTTAAACGCCATCGAGCGCGGTGTTGACATGTTCGATTGCGTAATTCCCACGCGCAATGCCCGCAACGGAACCGTTTTTACATCGCAGGGTAAAATGGTGCTTAAAGCGGCGCGCTTCAAAAAAGATGCGCAACCGATCGATCCCGATTGCACCTGTTACACTTGCCAAAATTTCTCCAGAGCGTATTTGCGGCATTTGTACAATGCCAATGAAATTTTGGGCCTGCACCTGGCAACGTTGCATAATGTCCATTTTTATTTAAATTTGGTAAGCCAGGCGCGTCAAGCAATTTTGCAGGATCGCTTTAAGGAATGGAAAGAAGAAACCGTAAAAAAAATTACACAAGTCGTAGAAAATTAATTTAATTAAGGAGTAAGTATGTTAGAACTTCTCATGCTAATGGCCCCGGCCAATCAGGGGCAACAAGGTGGCGGCGGTAATGCCTTAATGGCTTTCTTGCCGTTTTTGCTGATTATTGTCATCATGTATTATTTAATGATCCGTCCACAGGCCAAACGTCAAAAAGAAAAACAAAAGATGTTGGAAGCCCTGAAGAAAGGTGACAATGTAGTTACCATGGGCGGTATTCACGGTAAAGTTGTCGGTTTTACCGATGATAACAAAACCGTAATTATCAAAGTGGATGACAATGTGAAGCTGAATATTGAACGAAGCGCCATTAATGCCGTAAAACCGACGGGAAATAAAAAATAATGCGATTGATTTTTATGGGGACACCGGACTTTGCCCGCGTGTCCCTTAAAAAATTATTGGAATCGAATCATGAAGTGCTGGCTGTGGTGACTGTGCCGGATAAACCCAAAGGGCGGGGGCTGAAGTTGCAGCCTTCTCCGGTTAAAGAATTTGCCGTTGCCAACCAACTACCCGTTTTCCAACCGGAATCGCTTAAAGACCCGGAATTTATTCAGACGTTAAAAAATTTTAATGCCGATGTTTTTGTTGTGGTTGCTTTTCGAATTTTGCCGCGGGAAGTTTTTACCATTCCTCCAAAAGGCACGATAAATTTGCATGCTTCATTGCTGCCCAAATATCGCGGCGCCGCTCCGATCAACTGGGCTATCATAAACGGAGAAACGGAAACGGGTGTTACGACTATTTTTATTAACGAACGCGTGGATCAGGGTAATATTTTGCTGCAGGAACGCGTGCCGATCGGACCGGATATGACCGCCGGTGAACTGCATGATGTTTTGGCGGATGTCGGAGCCGACTTGTTGGTGAAAACGTTGAATCAATTGGAATCGGAAGGTATTAAACCTAAAAAGCAGGATCCGTCTCTGGTTAGCAAAGCACCGAAAATTACCAAGGAAATCTGCCACCTCAATTTCAACCAATCGGCGCAACAAGTGCACAATTGGATCAGGGGACTTAGCCCGTATCCGGCGGCTTTTGCCTATTGGAACGGTAAATTATTGAAACTATTCAGATCACGCCCGGTGGCAGCCGGAGATAGCAATGCCGAACCGGGTACAATTGTAATGGTCATGAAAAATGCATTTTCCGTACAATGTGCATCGGGAATTATTGATATTTTTGAAGTGCAGTTACAGGGTAAGAAAAGGATGTCGGTGGAAGCCTTTTTAAACGGCCAGCCGCTAAAAAAGGGTGATCGGCTAACCTGACAATCTGCCTAAATTATCAACTTCGCAAAAAAAAAATTACTTTCCATCTTTCGTTTTCAGCTTCGGGAAATAATGAAACCCTCCTTTTTTTGAAGCGTTTAAAAATCAAAATAAAAAAAGGGAGGTATTATGATTACCGTACATGTAGCCAATTATGATAGTTTCGATAAAGCCTTACGTGCATTTAATCGGAAGGTTCGTAAAGCGCAAATTATTGAAACGGTACACAAGAAATCCCATTATATTAGCCCGAGCCAAAAGCGCCATAAAGCCAAAATGAAATGGCGTAAAAATATGAGTAACAGTTAAACGGTGCCCCTCAACTCGAAGCGAAGCAACCGAACTATCAAAAAAGCCCCGTTAATAAAGAAGCGGGGCTTTTTCATTTTTTAGCTGTATTTTTACCAGGAACGGGAACGATTTCCGCCCTGATAGCCTCCACCGCCACCACCGCGATAATTATTGCGGCCGCCTCCGGTGTGCTCTCTGCGCGGACGTGCTTTGTTAACAACCAGGCTACGTCCTTCAAGCTCATGACCGTTTAATGCGTCAATGGCGTTCTGCGCTTCGTCATCGGAAGGCATGGTGACAAAACCAAAACCACGAAGCTCACCGGAATAGTGATCCCTGAGCAATTTTACTTCTGCAATTTCGCCGTATTCTTCAAAAAGATGACGTACGGTGTCTTCGTCTGTGGTTCGCGGGAGGTTCCCTACATAGATATTCAATTTAAACTCCTAAAATAGAAATGAAACATAAATTAATTGAAATGATGAAAAATTTTCTATGAAATACATGGGATTATTTTTGAGGGCTACCTGCAGTTTAATTCCTAAAAATGATTAACTTGGTCAAAGATAAGTAAATTAATTTGTAAAAACAAATAATTATTGGATTGTTTACACTTTATTCGGATCGTCTGGAAACCAACCATTTTAATTTTGTCCGATTAAGAAGTTTGGTTAATTTAGATTTGTCCCAGGGAAGAGCAAACGAGCGAAAGGAACGGATGTGTACATTTTCTTCTTAGCCACAGGTTTAGCCGTTACTTTGTTTCTTTTCTTCGCTGCTTTGGTTTCCTACTTTGAGCATGAAAATCGTGCGGTTCGGTTCTTTCTCGGCTCCGCCTTTGTTACGATTTTAATATACGGCCTTTTGTTAATTTCGGTTAAACCTTTACCGGAACTACTGCTTTGGGTAATGGTCGGTTTACCCGTAGGCCTTGCCATTTTGCTCATCCTGCCCATCGATTTAACCGCGCGGCATATTAAACCTTCTCCAAAACCGAACTTTCGTTTTGATGAACGGGATATCATGTTTAGCCGACGTTTGCTAAAGCCCGGCAGTAAGCGTTTTGAAGATTATTATCGCGCGCATCCGAGAGAAAAAGAATTGGATGATGTTTGGCGAAAAAAGCCGGGATTACTGAGCCCGAAAGCACGATTTTACGATCCGGTTTGGTTCAATGCCGCGGACAGTAGTTTTGAAACCGTGGAACGTATGCATCCCTTTGTGGACGGAGAGATGAGTCCTGAGACGATTAACCTCGACCCGGAATCGATCACAAAATTTTTAAAGGATTGGCTGTTACGTTCGGGCGCTCACTCGGTTGGCGTTACCGAATTACAGGAATATCACTGGTACAGCCATTTGGGGCGGCAGGAGCCGTATGGCGCTCCGGTGGAGGCGGAACATCGTTTTGCACTGGCCTTTACGGTGGAAATGAATAAAGATATGGTGGGTTACGCCCCGTTTGCGCCCACGGTGCTGGAATCTGCCGATCAATATTTGCGCGCCGGTATTTTGGCCGTAAAAGTTGCCGCGCTAATTCGAAAGTTGGGTTATCCGGCACGTGCGCATATTGACGGGAATTACCGCATCATTTGTCCTTTGGTCGCCAGAGACGCCGGTTTGGGAGAGATCGGACGCATGGGCTTGTTGATGACACCCGAATTGGGCCCTCGCGTTAGAATCGGGGTGATAACCACCGATTTACCGTTGAAAGTTGACGGTTACAGTCCGGACAAAACGATGATCGATTTCTGTCTGCAATGTTCCAAGTGTGCGGACAATTGTCCGAGTAAGGCTATTCCTTTCGGTGACCGTCAATGGGATCATAATGTTTTGCGCTGGAAAATCAATCCGGAAGCCTGCTACACGTATTGGACTATTTCGGGAACGGATTGCGCCCGCTGCATTCAGGTTTGCCCCTATTCCCATCCGGATAATTTGCTGCACGGGTTAGTGCGAAAAGCGGTAAGGCGCAATAGTTTGGCCCGAACTTTAGCGGTTAAGATGGATGATGTGGTTTACGGGCGAAAGCCTGTCTTGCGAAATATTCCCTTGTCTTTCGGCAATAAAGCTTATAGGGAAAATGACAATAAAATTGAAACAAAATAAAGATTCGAAAGGAAAGCAAATGATTCAAGATTGGGAATTGATGCAGACCAACCTTTCACGCATGGAAAAAGCGCGGATCGAAGTGGCGGTTCTGCCGATTGGCGCCATTGAACCCCATAACCGGCACCTGCCTTACGGCCAGGATATGTTGCATACGACCGAAGTGGGACGTCGATGTGTGGAAAAGGCCTGGCAAGCAACGAAAAAGGTCATCCTGTTGCCAACATTGCCTTACGGAGTGGATTGTAATTTAATGGATTTTCCTTTTGCCATGCATATTCGGCAAAGCACTTTGGATGCCCTGGTCACGGACCTGGTGCGTACCTTAAAACATTACGACATTCGAAAAATCGTTTTGTTGAATGGACATGGCGGCAATGAATTCAAAGCGCTTATTCGTCAGTTGCAATGCGATGAAAAGGTGCACTTATTTTTAATCAACTGGTGGCAGGTGGGTAAAGATCAATACAATGAAATTTTTGAATTACCCGATGATCATGCCGGAGAGTTGGAAACTTCCGTGGCTTTGCATCTTTATCCGCAATGGGTGGAGGCGGAAAAAGCGGGCAACGGCAAAAGTAAAGCCTATCGATTTGAAGCGCTGAACAACGGTTGGGTACAAACAAGTCGTAATTTCGGCAAAATTAACGATCATTGTGCAGTCGGTAATCCGGCAAACGCCACGGCTGAAAAGGGTGAGAAATACCTCAATTTGGTTTGCGATGGCATCAGCCGGTTTTTAATAGAATTAGCCGAAAGTCCTTTGGATGATGCATTTCCTTTTAGGCGTTAGAGTGAGGAAGAGTAAAAAGTTAAGAGTTAAGGGTGTAAGGGTTAAGGGCGTTATTCGTGTATCCGTTATTCGTTAATCGGATGTGAGTTGAATTGTTAAATTGGTGAATGGGTGAAATCGTTATTCGTTAAGAGCTGTCATTGCGAACGATCCCGCGAGCCTGCGAACGGGAGAGTGAAGCAATCCCTTCAGAAGCAGCACCCGCCTATTGCTAAGAAAATGGCTTTAATAATGTTAGGGATTGCTTCACTCGTTCCTCGTTACTATTGACATGTGGTGGGCTGTTATTCTGAATGGAGTCCCGTGAATCGGGACGGAATGAAGAATCCTTTACATTCGTTGCCGCTTTTGAGGAGATTCTTCGCTGCGCTACTATTGACATGCCACCTTTTTAACCCATCCCCGGCCCTTCCCTGCGACCCGCAGGGAAGGGTGCCAATTTAGGAGTGGCCATTTGGCAAACTATTGAGTTGAAATCGTTTTTGCCCAATAATGTGAAAGATTACGTCCGCTTGCCGTACCAGTTCCCAATTAATCCATGTCACTATCTTTATAATCCATGGCGCCAGCCATGGTTCCCGACCTCAGAATGACAGGGTGGGCATCATTTTACCATCTTAATAATCCGTGGCGACAGCCATGGTTCTCGGCCTTGCAATGACAGGGCTGGGAATTACATCAATTAACAGGCGAACAGCACAGCATGCACAAACAATGATTACCAAATAACGAATAACGGATATACGAATAACGATTTTCCCCATTCCGACATTCAACTTTTAACAAATGTCAGAAACTAAATATCGGATTTCGAGGCCAAGAACTTAATAACGCCGATCCACTAAAGTCGGATGCGCCGCAGCTTGCACGGCCAGCTCGTCGCATCGTTCGTTTTCCGGATGCCCGGCATGACCTTTAACCCAGA
Source organism: Calditrichia bacterium (assembly GCA_027039465.1). Taxonomy (GTDB): domain Bacteria; phylum Calditrichota; class Calditrichia; order Calditrichales; family Calditrichaceae; genus Caldithrix. The sequence goes on from JALWEA010000236.1 coordinate 6,700, forward strand.
CGAAGGTTACTTTGTGGCGATCCAAAAGTTTTAATAATTGTATCCACAAATCGATGTTTTTGGCTGTTTCGGTTTTATTGCGTTTCCAATTATTGGCGGCCCAACGCCGTACCCATCCTTTATTAATAGCATCCACTATGTAACGCGAATCCGAATAAACGGTCACTTCGCACGGTTCTTTTAATGCTTCCAGGCCTTTGATTATAGCCAGTAATTCCATGCGATTGTTGGTTGTGTTCTTATAGCCTTCCGATAGCTCCTTTTCATGGCCGTTGTATTTTAAAATAACTCCGTAACCTCCTGGGCCGGGATTTCCCGAACAGGCGCCGTCTGTAAAAATTTCAACTTTCTTCAATGGACTCTCCGTTGTTGAATTCTTATAATTATTTTTTCTTAATAATATCTTTGGGCCAAAGGCGCCTTGACCGACCGGGCAAATAACCGGAATAAGTATTTCGTACATCGGTAATGGAAATAAAAGCCTTGGGATCGAAATTTTTAACGATTTCCAAAACTTGTTTAACTTTTTTCCTCGGGGCAACAACGTATAAAAAATCCAGATGCCCTTTTTGGCCGCTGGCCGCCATACTTGTAACGCCGAATCCTTCTTCCCGCAAAAGCATACTTAAAGTATGAAAATTGTCCTGCGTTACAATTTGGATGGCCTGAGTTCCCAGGGCCAATTTGTTTTCTATCGTAATGCCGGAATAATTACCCAAAGCAAAACCCAACCCGTAAGCCAAATAAGAAACGACATTGGTTAAGTTGTGTAAAACCTGAGTGATGGCAATAAGCCAAATAATGACTTCAAAAAAGCCCAATACCCCGGCCAGCAAACGATTGCCTCTGGAAATCATAATAATGCGAATCGTTCCCAGGCTTACGTCGGTCACACGCGCACAACAGATTAACAGTGGGATCCACAAATAACTCACGTAAAAATCGTGATTCATGGCTTCACCCTCTATTAATTTCTGCAGCGTAAAAATACTAAAAATCACAATAGAAAGAAAACATTCAATCCTTGGGATACACAGGGTTTAAAAAAGTTACATTTTGCTTGAATATTTCAGTTTTAATGAAGAATAATCTCCAGTCAATGTGCAATATTCTACAGTTATAGGAATGTTTAGCGTTGGTTCGGTTTGGTTGAATGCTAATCAATGGTAAATAACTCGTTGAAAAACAGTTTATTATGGTTGTGGTGTCAGCCGAATGGCTTTTGTTGGCATGCATCTTGAAGCTTCAAGGGTGAAATCAAAAAAGATAGGGAGAGTAACGAAAGGGGATTATAGTGAATGTTTACAACTAACTTGAAAGTGAACCACTCAATTAAATCAAAAACAACCAATTAAAGGAGATTTTACAATGAAGAAACAGAATTTATTTTTAACCGCATTAACTCTTTTTGCATTTTTAGCCATTAGTTTTGCGCAACCGGCTCTTGCCCAACATAAGGCACCAAAACAGGGCACAAAACGCATGCAGATGATGCAACAGGAACAAAAGGCTCCCCAAATGATGGGCGCGCAAAAACAAGGTAAAGGCAAAATGATGGGCATGGGTAAAATGATGGGTATGGACAAAATGCAAATGATGAGCGATCCCGTTATTAAATCATTGCATACTTACGGATGCCCGGGCTTTTTACTGAAAAATGCCGACCAGCTTAATTTAACCGACCAACAGAAACAAACCTTGAATAAACTCAAACTTGAATTCAAAAAAGCAGCCGTAAAAAATAAAGCGGACATTCAAGTAGCCACTTTGGATATTCAGGAAGTCATGAATTCGAATAATCCTGATTTTGGCAAAGTCAAAGCAGAAATTAAAAAAATCAATGCTTTACAAGCCGAATTGCATTCCGCCTTTTTGAATACACTGATAAAGGCCCGCAAAAACTTAACTGCCGAACAATTATCCAAATTAAATGCTTTGCCTAAAGGCATGCACGGAATGGGCATGCAAGGACACGGCATGATGAACATGATGAAATAACGGTTTGTCAAAGTCAAAACAACGGGATGGGGCTTAAGCTCCATCCTTTTTTCAAAACAAGGAGCAATATCATGATGAACGGATTTGCCGGTTGCGGAGGATGGTACGGGTCAATATTCGGGATCTTAATTTTAGGATTGATTATCTGGGGCTTTTTTTACATGATCAACCAATCACGGCGTAATGGCTCCAATTCCGACTACCCGAAAAAGGATACTTCCGCCATTGAGATTCTCAAAACGCGCTACGCACGAGGTGAAATTTCAAAAGCCGAATTTGAGCGGATGAAAAAAGATTTAATGTAATTTTATCGGAAATCTCTAATTGGGACTGCCCATTGGCACTCTTGCCGGGCTCTCACTTCGGGATTTCCAACAATAGTAAAAGGGAAAAATAATGAAAGAACATGAACATCACAATCACGAGGCTTCGGGGCACGAGCATTCTCATGATGAGCATGATCATCAGCGGCAACAAGCTGATAACCACGTGCCGCATCTTCGTCAAAAACACGAGGAAGAGCACGGCCAGCACCATGCACCTTCTGAAAAACATGAAGAACACGCCCGGCACAACCACAGCGAACATGCCCAACATGCAGACCATACAGGACACGAAGGGCATGAAGGACATGAAGGACATGAAGATCATTCGGGGCACAGTCATCATGATCATCACGCCATGATGGTTCGCGATTTTCGTAAACGATTTTGGATATCGTTAATGATCACGATACCCATTTTGTTACTTTCGCCGATGATTCAGCAATTGCTTGGGCTGGGTACCGCATTACGTTTCAGCGGGGATCTGGTGCTTTCGTTCATTCTCTCTACGATCGTATTCTTTTACGGCGGTTGGCCATTCTTAACGGGAATGGTTGGGGAGTTGAAGAAAAAAACACCGGGCATGATGACTTTAATTGCCCTAGCCATAACCGTGGCTTATGTGTACAGCAGTGCGGTGGTTTTTGGTTTGGGCGGCAAAATTTTCTTTTGGGAATTGGCTACCTTAATTGACATCATGCTATTAGGTCATTGGATTGAAATGAAATCGGTCATGGGTGCCTCCAGAGCTTTGGAAGCTTTGGCCGAATTAATGCCTTCCGATGCCCATCTTATTAAAGAAGACGGAAGTGTGGAAGACGTGCCGCTTAATGCACTGAAAACCGGGAATCGCATTTTGGTTAAACCGGGTGAAAAAATTCCGGCGGACGGTGTTGTGGTTGACGGGCAATCTTCCGTAAATGAAGCCATGCTGACCGGAGAGTCGAAACCGGTGGCCAAAAAAGCCGGTGAAAAAGTCATCGGTGGGGCCATAAACGGTGAAGGCTCTTTGACCATAGTCGTTGAAAAAACCGGTAAAGATTCGTTTCTGTCGCAAGTTATCGAGCTGGTTCGTCAGGCGCAGGAAAGTAAATCCAAAACACAGGATTTGGCAGGTCGGGCAGCCTTTTGGCTCACGCTTATTGCTATTCTCGCAGGTGCGGTAACTTTGTTTGTTTGGTTAGCCGTGGTGCATCAAAGTTTTGCCTTTGCCTTGGAACGCATGGTAACCGTAATGGTCATTACCTGCCCGCATGCATTGGGTTTGGCGGTTCCTTTAGTCGTGGCTGTTTCCACAGCGATATCCGCCAAAAACGGATTATTAATAAGGGACAGAGCGGCTTTTGAACAAGCCCGTAATCTTAAAGCGGTTATCTTCGACAAAACGGGCACCTTAACTTTAGGAAGTTTCGGGATAACGGATACCATTATTTTTGACGAAAACCTGAGTGCCGATGATTTGCTGAGTCGGGCTGCAGCCGTAGAAGCCCATTCCGAGCATCCCATAGCGCAGGGTATTGTAAAATCGGTAAATAACACTCCGGCGGTTAGTGAATTTACGGCCATACCCGGCAAGGGTGCCAAAGGTGTGGTTGACGGACAGGAAGTTTTGGTTGTTAGCCCGGGATATTTGCGTGAAAAGAATATTCCGGTAAAAGACGACCGCATCGAACGACTAAGTGCGCAGGGGAAAACGGTAATTTTTGTTTTAATTAACGGCAAACTAAGCGGTGCGATTGCTTTGGCCGATATCATTCGCGAGGAATCAAAAGAAGCGATTAAACGCTTTAAAGATATGGGCATTCGAACCATGATGCTTACCGGAGATAATCATTTGGTAGCCAAATGGGTGGCCGATGAGCTGGGCCTTGATGAATATTTTGCCGAAGTGTTGCCGCACGAAAAAGCTGACAAAGTAAAAGAAGTACAGGCCCGCGGCTTAACCGTTGCCATGACCGGTGACGGTGTGAACGATGCCCCGGCCCTGGCGCAAGCCGATGTGGGTATTGCCATTGGGGCCGGTACGGATGTTGCGGTTGAAACGGCCGACATCGTTTTGGTGCGCAGTAATCCGTTGGACGTGGTAGCGATTATCGGATTAGCCAAAGCCACCTATCGCAAAATGGTACAGAATTTGGCTTGGGCAACCGGCTACAATGCTTTTGCCATTCCGCTGGCAGCCGGCGTATTGTACAGCTACGGCATTATCCTCAGCCCGGCGATCGGTGCAGTGTTAATGTCTTTAAGTACCGTCATCGTTGCCATCAACGCAAAGTTCTTAAAAGTGGAAAAATAAAATTTAAAGCCGTTGTGTTTGTTGATGTGGCATTCACGATACATTTAATCTCATAAAGGAGAATTAACCATGCAATTAAACTTAAAACGAATATTCATGTTAGCGCTATTTCTGGCAGTGGTTGTAAGTTTGCAAAAAAGTTTTGCCGACGATGGCCACTTCCATCCGGATTCATTGACTGCAATTACAGTAACCGGGAACGTGATCGTTGATAGCAGTTTCGCGCATGCGCGCTATTTTTTAGATGCAGACAACGATGGTCAGGCGGATTATTTTCTCAATTTCGGCCCTTGGTGGTACGAACCGGATAGTAGCGGTGCGGTGCGTCCGTCGGACGGCCAAACTGTAACCATCGAAGGTGGGGTAGAAAAAGATGATGAACATAATACGTTTTCGGTTATTGTTGTTTATCAAATTGACGGGAAATTTTGGCGCAACCCCACAGAGCCGACATGGGACATGATGGGTGGGCATCAAAACGGGATGGGCCACCATAACAATATGGGCTTTGCATTCGGTTGGATGCATGACTCTTTGCGTACGGTTGCCCTGAGCGGAACGGTGATTGCGGATACGACATTTGTTTTTACTAATTTTTATTTGGACACCAATTCCGACAGCTTACCGGATTATTTTTTGAATTTCGGGCCGCCTTGGTACCAACCTGCAAACGGAATACAACGCCCCCGAAACGGAGATTTTATTAATTTAACTGCCGGACTTCTGAAAAATCATGAAATTCCCATGCTCCTTGTGTACACACTAAACGGACAAGAATGGCGTGATTCTACGGTATTTGGTCCGCATTTCGGAGGCGGCTGGATTTACGAGAATATGAAAGAAGGGCGTTATATTTATTCTCCCTTTGATTCGCTGGATGGAATGTTTGTACATCCCGGCTGGAAAAACGGCATGGGGCACGGCCATAACGGAGGCATGATGTCCGATAGTTTGTTTGCACAAATATTGGAAGTTTTCCCACAAAATATTCCGAATAGAGGCCAGAATCATGTACTGGCCGGTTATGAAATTGCCATGTTCAATCCCGACGGAAGCAATAATATGTGGATGGACGGCATGAACGGCGGACATATAAATTTCAATTCAAATGTCGACTACAAACTTCATTACACGGATATTCAATTACAGGGTGAACGCATTAACGAAGCGACAATTGAAGTTAAATATTGGGATGATCGGTCGCAAAGCTGGGTTTCAGTTTCAGATGCCGTT
>JALWEA010000237.1 GCA_027039465.1 Calditrichia bacterium
AATACACGGTTAACGGATAACGATTTCACCATTCTCCCATTCAACCATTTAACTATTCAACCAATCCACCCAAGAAATACAGCTCCGCCCCGTCAATTACATTCAGCACAAGTGAATGCAATACGGAGTAACTTCCGTAAAGAATAAATAATAAAACAAATATTTAGTGAACTATTAAAACGTTACCCGACTGTAGCATTTTAGGAATCGGCAATCATGCGCTTCCCTGCGTCTTGCCACAGCTCTTTACCCAACAACAGAAATGAAATATAAGATTAAAAAATATAATGAAAGTAAATTGCTGGCCTTTCCAAGTCAGTTTTTAATTTGAACTTAAGATTAATTATCCTGACCATTTCGTGCAAAATTTTTTCTGCCAACCATATCACAAAACCGATTCAAATAAAATTCTTACCTAAGAATTTTTCTCTTCCCCTAAATTTAATTTCTCTCCTTCCAGCACTTACTTTCTTCCTCTTATAGCCAATTATTTAAATCTTTAAACAAATCTTCAACAGATTCTTTCTCTTTGCATTTCCCCATCCGAACACACAACAAATAACGATTATACGAATATACGGATATACGGATATACGAATAGCGAATACACGATTAACCATTCAACTTTTTTACTTTAATCTTTCATCTTTCTTCTTTTATCTTAACTTCCTTCTCTTCCGGCCAATCCAGGCAGCGCACGACTTCCGGCTCCACTTCTTTGTAACGCCAGCCGCTTTTCGGGCAAACCATAATGCCGTTTTCGTCCGGTTCGGGCAGGCGTTCACCGTGACGGCTGACCCAACCCACGCGTTTGGCCGGTACGCCTACCATTAAGGCATAATCGGGCACATCTTTGGTAACCACGGCTCCGGCTGCAATAAAAGCAAAACGACCGATGGTGTTTCCGCAAACGATGGTGGCATTTGCCCCTATTGAAGCGCCGCGGCGCACCAATGTCTTGGCGTAAAACTCCGATCCCCGTTGGGGAAATTCACAGCGCGGGTTTAAAATATTGGTAAATACCATCGAAGGTCCGCAGAACACGTAATCTTCCAATTCCACGCCTTCATAAATGGACACATTATTTTGAATTTTACAATAATTACCGATGCGAACGTTATTGCCCACATTCACATTTTGTCCCAACGTGCATCCCTTACCGATCACCGCTCCGCTTTGCACATGTGAAAAATGCCAAATTTTCGTACCTTCACCGATCTGCACATTGTCATCAACATAAGATGATTCGTGGATGAAGTAGTTTTTCATAGGTGCAATCCTTTTTTATTGTATTGTTATTCGTGTATCCGTTATTCGTATATCCGTATATCCGTTAATCGTGTATTCGTTATCCATTCATTATTTTTTATTAACAATTCAGTTTTTTTATTTACTTTTTTGTTTATTTCTCAATGATCTAATTAACCCGTCAATTATCTGTATTTCTTTATTGATCCTTGTTTCAAGTTCGTCAAAAAATTCTTGCCCGATATATCCCTGATCCAAACAAGTTATTAAATGATCCAATATTTCATTTACAGAACCACGGCTTATTCTTAAAAATTGAATGTTTTCTTGATAATGAAAACGCCCATAACCTTCGGCTATATTTGCTGTAATTGAGATTGCCGCTCTTCTTAATTGACTTCCCAAATTATATTTTTCAAAATCCGGCAATTTTTTTACAATTTCATAAACTTGATTTCGAATAATTCGCCCTAATTTCCATGCATCCAAATCCCTAAAACTTTTAATAGAGCTTTTCAACTCTTCCATACACTACTCACTCTATGTTAAAAAGATGCAAATCATTGACCTACCCCAAAACGAATAACGAATACACGGTTAACGAATAACGGATATACGATTTCATTTCACCAATCAACCAATCAACGATTCAACCACTTCCCCAGCAACGGATGCACTTCTTCCTTGTCAGCAGGTGCAATTTGCGCATGGCGAATGTGATAGGCCAATTCAATAGACGGACGTGCGTCCTCTATGCCGTAACCTTTCCCCTGTAAAATACTTTCGTAAACTTTGGTGTGTAAATCCGTAAAGCCACCGGAAAATTCCAGTTCCTCGTCTTCGATTAAAATGCTGCGGTAGGTACGCTTCCCTTCGGCACGCGCTTTTTGAGGTAAATCATTTTTATCCAGTGATAAAAACCAACGAACGTTCGCCTTCTCCAATTCCAAAAATCCACCAACCTTTTTCCGATCCGAATAAAAAACTTTTATCTGCTGAACCCTGCCAAAGATCCACGTCAACATATCAAAAAAGTGGATACCGATGTTGGTCGCTACGCCGCCGGATTTTTCAAGGTTTCCCTTCCAACTATAAAAATACCAATTACCGCGCGACGTAATGTACGTTAAATCGATCAACCTTTTATGATCGGATTTTTCGTGCAAAACTTTATCACGAAGTTTTACAATACTGGGATGAATACGCAACTGCAAGATATTGTAAATCCTGTGCCCCGTCTCCTTTTCAATTTCCGCCAATCCGTCCAAATTCCACGGATTTAAGACCAACGGTTTCTCGCAAATCGCATCCGCATCAACTCTTAAAGCAAAACGGATATGCGCATCGTGTAGGTAATTCGGCGAACAAATACTCACATAATGTATTTCATTCCCGGCATTTTTACGGCGCAATTTTTCCACATGACGATCAAAACGTTCGAATTCCGTAAAGAAATCCACTTCGTCAAAATAAGAATCCAAGATTCCCACCGAATCCGAAGGGTCAACGGCACAGACCAACCGATTGCCCGTATCTTTAATGGCTTTTAAATGGCGCGGAGCGATGTAACCCGCGGCGCCGATTAAGGCAAAATTTTTCATAATTGATTCCTTATTTTTAGCAAGATATACAAATGCATCTATTAAAAGGGGTGCTTTTTATCGCATCACATACAATATTTTCTTTTTCACAAACGACTTTGCTATTACACGTTCTCTTGAAATAATTTTTCGCACGAATGATTCGCTATTTTTATTTTATTTTTTGTACTACTAATATAAACAAACGTACCTAATCATTCAACTGCTCTTGCAAATTTGAAGCCGTATTGATTTTGTTTTATATTTGCTTCATTAGCATCATAAATAATCCATCATTTAGGAGTGCTTACATGTTCGGCTTGGAAATATTGGCTAAAATATTAAAAATTTTACGCTCCGAAGATTCGCCCAATCAAATTGCCTGGGGATTTGCCTTGGGCATGATTTTAGGTTTAACCCCCTTCTGGACACTGCACAACCTGCTGATTGTTATCATCATTATTATTTTTAATGTGAATTTGGGCAGCGCCATTTTTTCGTTTGTGATTTTCAGCGGTCTGGCCTATTTGTTCGATCCGCTGTTTCACAGTTTCGGATATTATTTGTTGGTTGATGCGCACGCTTTGCACGGATTGTGGAGCGCGCTTTACCAATTCCCGATTATCGCGCTTAGCCGCTACAACAATACCGTGGTAACAGGCAGTTTTATCAGTTCTTTGATCCTATTTGTTCCCGTGTTTCTTTTTGCCAAATACTTTGTTGTTTATTACCGCAAACATTTGGATCCCATCATTCAAAAATCAAGGATCGTTAAGCTTTTCAAAGCATCCAAATTTTACAAAATCTACAAAAAAATCGAAACAGTGAGGCATTAAATGATACGCTGGAAAGGTGTAATTGCATTAGCCGTTTTAGCCGGTCTTTTTATTGTTTTAAGTTTGATTTTTACCGATCGCTGGTTGGAGCATCGTTTGGAAGATGCCGGTAGCGCAATGGTCGGCGCGAAAGTGGAGATTGACGGATTGGATTTTTCTTTTACCAAGGCCCGTTTGCAATGGAACCGATTGCAGGTAACCAATCCCAAAAACACCATGCGCAACCTGTTTGAAACGGGCAAATGCGATTTGAATTTGGAATTCTGGCCGTTGCTTTCCAAAAAAATTATTATTGAGAAT
>JALWEA010000238.1 GCA_027039465.1 Calditrichia bacterium
TGGCAGAATGCCAAGTAATTGCGACGGAACTAAGAATTCCGTAAATCTGTTGCTGCTTTGGAAGGGATCGCCGCGTCACTCGCTGCGCTCGCTCCTACAATGACATCCAGCCATTACCCATTTTATTTCAACAACTCAACAAACCATCACAAATACTTAGGCACCCCTCCATGCGGTAGCAGGGAGGGGCCGGGGGTGGGTTTTAAAGGCAACCATGTCACTATCTTAATAATCCATGGCGCCAGCCATGGTTCCCGGCCTCGCAATGACAAATTAGGGTTGTCATTGCGAACGATACCGCGAGCATGCGAGCGGGAGAGTGAAGCAATCCCTACCAAATCAGCAACGGATGTAAGGGATTCCTCGTCGTTGCACTACTGCTATTGACATAATAGTGGCGTGTCCGTCCCTTGATATGATTCTGCCTTTTTAAAAGGTAATTTATTTATTCGCCCGATTCATAAATGGCATCTAAAATCGCTTCCGGATGCTTTTCCGCAACCAATAACAATACCCGTGCCGGTCCTTCCGGTTTGCGTCTGCCCTGTTCCCAATTACGCAAAGTCCCGGTACTGATTCCTAAAAGTTGCGCAAATTTTGTCTGTGATAAACCGTAGCGCTTTCGGATTTGTTTTACATCGGGATTATGAAAATTAAATTCACGGCTCGGCGCTTGCTCTCCCCGAATAATTGCACCGCCTTGTTTAACGCTTTCCAATAATTCTTGAAATAATTTATCATTCATAATTTGACATTATTTTCTTATTTTTCTTTTGTGGGTCTCCGCGAATCACGAGAATAACCGTAGCCCTTATACATCCAAGGCATTCGAAAATCCCCAGATATTTCTTTACCATAATAATCTGGCTGGTAACTAGCAGTTACACTTTTTACCAAACACGCTGTCTTTATTAATTCTACACCAACCGCTTCTATTTGATGAAGAAAAAATTTCATAGTTCCACCAGCCAGTACGTCCCCCGCAACCAATAATATTTTTTTATTCTTAAGTGGTGATAAATCTATCATTTTATTCTTAATTTCAATGCGTTCCCCATTATGCCATTCATATATTCTATCTATTCCAAGCAAAGTAATATTTTTTTTCTTATCTGGAACATGCAAGTTTCCAGAAAATAACGCTCCTAAAATGGACCCTCCTCTCCCTATACCTACTATAATATCAGGGACAAACATATCATCACTAATTTGTTTAATTAAATTTTTAGTGAGTTTATCGACTTCTTTCCATTTAAAGCTACGGAAATTAATCCAAATATCAATAGTCTTAAACAGAGTAGCCAAAAACCCTATTATAGCTAATATATATCCCAAAATATCTAATATTTCTTTAATCCCCATATTTTCTCTCCTCTGAAAATAAATAATTTTGTTCCATATTTATTGATTCAAGCTGAAATCCTTGCTTTTCATTATAATTGATCAAAGTAATTCCGCAATTGGAACATGGGATTTTTCTAAAATAATTAAAATCAAGTTGTAAAATCTGTGCAACTATTAGCCTTATTGTAGTTCGGTGAGATACACAAACAATACTATTAACCTTATTGGATTGTGCTATAGAAAGTAATCCATCGAAAACTTCTTTCGCATGACTTTTTATACTCTTCCCGCCAGGAAAAGTAATTTCACCTGGATTAGTATTCCATTGACGCATAATATAATCATCATATGTTCTAGGTATTCCCTCATATTCACCATAATCAAACTCGATCAGTTTTTTTTCTATCAATATCTCGTTGTTTGGGAAAATTATTGAAGCACTTTCTACTGCACGGGACAAAGGACTTGAAAACACTTTTTCAACTTTATATTTCTTGAAAAAATCTCTTAATTTTAGACACTGTTTTCTTCCAGTTGAGGAGAGTGGAACATCTGTAACCCCAGATAAAAGGTCTTCACTATTCTGCAAACTTTCTCCATGCCGAATAAGATAAATTTTTTTTCTCAAAAAATATACCTCTTGATTAGCCACATATTTCTATATCTATGTTTTTATAATTTAGGCCGGATGATTAATAATGGCAAATTGAATTAAAATTGTTAATTTATTAGATGTTCTAGAACCATTATTTTTGCAACATCTCTTGTTTCTCTTAATTTTTTTATATACATTTGATCAGTTATTCAATTATTATTTTTTTTTACAAAGGAAGAGCCCATGTCTGCCGATAACGCGATTTGTTCAGCAATCATTATCGATCAGCAAAAAGTCGATCGAGTAAACAAAACCCTTCCACCCGCAGAAGAAACCAAGGAAATGGCAACCCTGTTCAAAGCGTTGGCCGATCCCACGCGGCTGCGCATTGTGCAATCGTTGCTTTTGGAAGAACTCTGCGTTTGCGATCTTTCGACTATCGTCAAAGTATCCATTTCGGCCATTTCACACCAGTTGCGATTGCTGCGTACCATGCGTATTGTCAAATACCGGAAGCAGGGTAAGCAGGTTTACTATTCATTAAATGACGAACACATTACCCAACTCATCCGAACGGCCACGGAGCATGTAAGAGAATAATGAATTCCAATGAAATCTTGATCGGCTTTTTTGAAAATGTGTTATTTAAAATTCAAAAATAGGAAGCACTAATGTCACACCATCACACTCATACCGAAACCGCAAGCTGGCGTTTGTTTCTTACCATGATCCTTAATTTTATTATCACCGTCACGGAAATAATCGGTGGTATTTTATCCGGTAGTTTATCGCTGGTTTCCGATGCTTTGCATAATTTCAGCGACGGCATTGCCATTATCATTAGCTATATTGCCGTGCGCTTAAATAAACGTCCCATCACGGAACAATACACTTTTGGTTTAAAGCGTGCGGAAATTTTAGCGGCAATCATTAATTCATCTACATTGATTATTATCAGTTTTTTCCTTTTAAAGGAAGCGTACGAAAGGCTCATGCACCCTTCTCCCGTTTCCGGATTATTGATGATGATCGTTGCTCTCATTGGTTTAGCCGCCAACGTAGGCGGCACCGTGCTGCTACATCGGGGCGCCCAAAGCAGTATGAATCTACGATCCGTTTATTTGCATTTACTAAGTGATGCCGCTTCGAGCGTGGCTGTTGTGCTGGGCGGAGCAGCTATTTATTTTTATAATATTTATTGGCTCGATCCTGTTTTAACGGTGCTTATTTCTCTGTACATTTTAAAGGAAAGTTTGCACATTACCAAAGAAGCGGTGCAGGTTATTATGATGGCAAGCCCTAGTGAAATTTCCATTAAAGAATTGGAACGAGCTATTGAAAGCATTCCGGGGGTTAAAAATGTTCACCACATCCATCTCTGGCGTTTGGACGAACATCATATTCACTTTGAAGCCCATGTGGATGTGGACGATATGCCCGTAAGCGCTACTCAAAATATTTTGCAAATCATTCAACACAAATTAAACGAAACTTTTGGCATTTCTCACGTAACCATCCAGTTCGAAACCGACCTTTGTCCGGAAAAAGAATTGGTCGGCGAAAACTATCAAGACGGAACAGAGCTATGACACAAGTACAAACCGCAGCCAACTCAAAAAGGGATATTGTACACGGACTGATCATCGGATTTTTTATTCTCTTAATTTCCGTATTGCACTATTCCACCTCCACCACGCGCCTGCAATTCCATTTAATTTACATGCAGTCTTATTTCATTCCCATTATTTTAGGCGCATTTTGGTTTGGCCTGCGCGGAGGGATCATCACCTCGGTGGTCATCAGCTTAATCTACTTACCGCATATCATGTTCCAGTGGGGCGGATTTAATCTAAATAACTTAATTCGATTTGTACAAATCGGCTTATTTTTGGCTTTAGGTTATTTAACGGGACTAAAAGCACAGGGAGAACGGGAAGAAAAAGAGCGGTATCGTCAAACCGCTGACGCCTTGCAAAATTCATTGAAAGAATTGCAACGCAAAACCGACCAGATCCTTGAAATGGAACATCAATTAAAAACGGCCGATCGGCTGGCCATTATCGGCGAACTGACGGCTAATTTGGCGCACGAAGTGCGTAACCCTTTGGGCTCCATCCGAGGTGCGGTTGAAATCATTCGGGATTCCGTACCGGATGAAATGAAAAAATTGGAATTTTTCGATATTTTATTACAGGAAACCGAAAGGCTCAATTCGGTGGTGGAAAATTATTTGAACTACGCCAAACGAAAGAGCAAAATGATTTCGCGTTTTGACTTACGGGAAATTGTCAATGACGTGGTAATGATGTTAAAATCCAAAGCACGTAAAAACGGTATCCAAATAAAAATCGATTTAAGCGACCGGCCTTTAATCATTAAAGGCGATTCCATTCACATTTGGCAAATATTGATGAATGTATTATTGAATGCCATTCAGGCCATGCCCAAAGGAGGCACCGTAATGATTGAAGCGTGGAAAGCGGATCATACAATCCACCTTAAAGTTCGTGACCAGGGAACGGGCATTCCCAAAGAGGCTCTTTCCCGAATTTTCGAATCGTTTTACACAACCAAAACAAACGGCACCGGTTTGGGACTGGCTATCGTTAAACGTATTGCTGACGAGAATCACTGGGGAATCCGTTTAACCAGTACTGAAAAGAAAGGTACGGAATTTGATCTGGAAATACCGGAGGATGTTGCAGGTGGGAGGGGAATTGGGAATTAGGAACTGGGAATTGGAAATTGGTTGAATTGTTGAATAGTTTAATAGGGAAATATTAAGGGTTGAAAGGTTAGGTGGAAAGCTTTATTCGTTATTCGGAAACGGTGGTTTGTTCAATTTGCAGCGCGTCCGTCCCTTGATACATTTCGCCTACAATTGAGAAGTGGGGCAGTTTTCACCATTTAACCATTCAACCATTTAACTATTTAACTCTTCCACGAATAACGGTTACACGCTTAACGCAAAAAACAAAAGAAGGAAACAAGAATGCGAATCTTACTCATCGATGATGACCTGAATTTAGGCAAAGTCATCGGATACCAACTCCAGCAGGAAGGATATCAGGTTGATACGGCTTTGAGCGGTCAGGAAGGGCTAAAGTTGTTCAAACGCAACTCTTATGACGTGGTCATTTCCGATATTCAAATGCCGGACATGAACGGTATTGAGGTTTTGCAGGAAGTACGGCGTCTGGACAAGCAGGTCGTCTTTTTGCTGATTACCGCTTATGGCAGTGTGGAGAACGCTGTCGAGGCCTGCCGCATCGGTGCGGATGATTATCTGACCAAGCCCTTTGGCAAAGAGCAACTTTTATTTGCATTACAAAAAGCCATTCGGTTACGCAAACTGCAAATGGAAAATCGTTTTCTGAAAGAAGAACTAACCGATAAATTCACCTTTAAGAACATGATTGCCGAAAGCGGCGCCATGCAGGAAATTTTGCGCATTACCCATCGCGTTGCCAACAGTGATGCTTCCGTACTGATTTTAGGTGAAAGCGGCACCGGCAAAGAGTTAATCGCCCGGGCGATTCATTACAACAGCCCGCGCAAGGACAAACCGTTTGTGGTTATTAATTGCCCTTCCATTCCTGCCAATTTATTGGAAAGCGAACTATTCGGCCATGTAAAAGGATCGTTTACCGGGGCGATTAAAGATCGCATGGGTAAATTCGAACAGGCAGACGGGGGTACGATTTTTTTGGATGAAATCGGTGATTTGCACGAAGATTTGCAGGCCAAACTGTTGCGCGTTCTTCAGGAACAGGAGTTCGAGCGTATCGGTTCGGAGCAGCCCGTTAAAGTGGATGTGCGGGTCATTGCAGCCACACATCAGGATTTGCGACAATTGATTAAGGAAAAAAGATTTAGGGAAGATTTGTACTATCGCCTCAGCGTCGTACCCATTCAACTGCCGCCTTTGCGGGAACGCAAGGAAGACATCCCGTTTTTGGTCGATTTCTTTCTGAAAAAATACGGGCGTGGCAGAAAATACTCACTGGAACCCGCTGCCTTGCAGACATTGATGCATTACTCGTGGCCTGGCAATGTCAGGGAATTGGAAAACCTTATCGAGCGACTGGTAACACTGGCCGAAGGCGATCGTATTACGTTAAAGGACATTCCGGAATTTATTACCCATTCGGAAACGGGAGAAGCCGTTTTCGGCATCCAGATTCCGCCGGAAGGTATTGGACTGGATGAGATTGAAAAGAAAGTCATTGAAAAAGTTTTACAAATGACGGCAGGTAATCAATCCGAAGCGGCACGGCTGCTCAAAATCCCGAGGCATGTATTGCTTTATCGGATGAAAAAATTGGGCATACGATTTTAAGATTAAATTAAGTGGATTCATACAAAAGGTACTGTTTTTCAGGCATACATTAAACGGCCTTTGGGTTGAGGAATCGGTCTTCCTAGTTCTTTGGCCGTTTCAATCCATTCTTCAATAATAATTTTTTCCGCATTTTTAACAGCTTCCTCGTAGCTCTTACCGTCGGCCATGCACCCGGGCAATTCGGGAACTTCAACAATATAAGCCTGATCTTCCTCGCTCCAATAAATGATCATCCCATATTTAATCATGATCAATTATTCCGATTTCATATAATAAAAAGTTTCCAATTGGCTTTATCGAAAAGAAAAAATTAGTAATACAAAATTAAAAACGATTTACGCGATGCTTCTTATTTTTTCATATTCCTCTTTGTGCGTTTTTAAGACGTGCCACATATCAAAATTTTTTTGCAGATTGAGCCAAAAATCGGGTGTGGTATTGAAATACTTTGCTAAACGAAAAGCCATATCCGGAGTTATTGAACGTTTGCACCTGACAATTTCATTAACACGAACTCGATTAATGCCTAAATCTTTTGCCAGCTTCTGTTGACTTAAGTGCAAGGGCTTCAAGTATTCTTCCTTAAGTATTTCACCGGGATGAACCGGAGGTCTGTTTTTAGGAATCATTTCTTTCCTTTCTTTTAATGATATTGAATGAGTTCAACATCATAAACATCACCGTTATCAAATCTAAAACATAAACGCCAGGGACCATTTACCGATATCGCCCATTGTCCTTCACGATCACCATGAAGCTGATGAAGATGATTCGATGGTGGCGATTTTAAATCTTTAATTTCTTTAACAGCATTTAACAAATCAAGTTTCCTTAGCGTTCTTTTCGCCAAGTCTTGCGGAATACGTTTGTGTTGACCGTTGTGCCAAAATTCTTCCAACCATGGCTGCTTAAAACTTTGTATCATATATTAAGATAATAACAGATAAAAGCCATTGCAACCATTCACAAAACGCCTGCCATTCCGAGGCCGGGGACCATAGCTGGCGCCACGGATTATTAAGACAGTGACATGTATTAATTGGGAACTAGGAACTGGGAACTGTTGCGGCAACCGTGTCTCGATACGATCCCGCTGACGCGGTCTCTACTCGACAACCGGTTGCCTTTGACCGCGTCCGGTTCCCGAGTGATTCTGCCGACACCGAGCAGTTTTTGCAAAATGGAAGATAACAGGCAGAATCGTATCGAGGGACGGACGCGCCGCAAAATGTCAATAGCAGGCATTTTGACCTAAAAATTCCAGCAACCACGTAGAATATTCTACAGAAAGTTGAAGAATATTCTACTGTCCGTTTCATCTCAACCTTTCATTTTTTAATACATAATTTTTAACCGGCCCGGCCCAACTGCTTTATTCTATTAAAATTAACCTGTTTGATTTTCATTCCCAAAATCAAAGTGGCATCGGGCTTGCTACCATAAGACTACATAAATTACAAAAAACAGGACGGAAGTTAACTTGGTTCATCTGAAAATGCTTTTTTTTACGGCGCTTATACTCGTCGGAGTTGCGGGAGCAATCCTTTTTTTCCCAATGCAATTGGATGGTAAAAAATTCACCTGCTTGTACCATCGTTTATGGGATAAGGATGTGCCCGTAAATGAATGCTCCGAAAATATGCAAACCGAATCATGTCTGAAAAACGTTTCCAAGCCCATTCACGCGCAAATGCTTAACCGCTATTTACACGGTTACGCTTTCTTTTGGTGGACAAGTATTTTCATTGGCAGTATCGGGGCTTACGGTTTGCGCAAGCGGATTCGTTTGCAACGGTATTAACAAAAAACACAAACAATCACACAAGGAGGCATGCATTGCAGCTAAAACACTTTCATTTAATGCTACTCGTTTTTCTCTTTTTCGGTGCCCTTGCCGCACAAACGCCCAAAGCAACGGGTTTACCCGAACTTCTTCGAATGGCGCTTAGGGATAATCCCCAACTCAAGGCCTTACGGAATGCACAAGAAGCCCAAGAGGCCGGTGTTAGTCCTGCAGGAACTTTACCGGACCCGACTTTGGGTATTAGTTTTTTAAATGTGCCCTGGAATAATCCCGTATTCGATCAGGAGGCCATGAGCGGAAAGCAAATTAACCTTGCCCAAAAAATCCCATTTCCCGGTAAATTGGCTTTAAAAAGAAACATCGTCGCCAAAGAAGCGGCTATTGTCAAAGCACAGTATTTGGAATTCAAAAATCGGCTAATTAAGGATGTCAAAACAGCCTATTACGATTTGTTCTATCTTGACCAGGCCGTGTTAACCACTCGAAAAAATCAAGAGTTATTAAAAGAATTCGTAAAAATTGCCACGGCAAAATATGCAGTGGGCAAAGGATTGCAGCAAGACGTTTTGAAGGCGCAAGTGGAGCTGGCCCGTCAGAGTGATTTATTGCTAACCTTAAATCAAAAGCGCGATGTGGTTCAGGCGCGTTTAAATCAACTGCTAAATCGGAGTCTTCAAATTCCGATCGTCACTACTTCCCTACCCGACGTTCAGACATTACGCCGTTTTGCCAAGCACGGGAACGCCTATTCTCTCGATC
The DNA here is from genome assembly GCA_027039465.1 of Calditrichia bacterium. Lineage (GTDB taxonomy): Bacteria > Calditrichota > Calditrichia > Calditrichales > Calditrichaceae > Caldithrix. The sequence goes on from JALWEA010000238.1 coordinate 8,845, forward strand.
AACGTCCGTTATTAATCGGATTGCGACAACGTTTGGAACAGAGCAAAAAAAGAATCGATTTGGCAAAGAAGAATTACTGGCCCGATTTTACCGTTTCTTTGGCCTATACCCAACGCGATGTATTAATAAGCGGTAAAGGGGGAACCGACTTTATTTCATTGGGAATTCGCTTTAATCTCCCTCTATATTTTCACTCCAAACAAAGCAAGCAGGTGGAAGCCAGTGTTTTACGCAAGCAATTTACCGAACAAAGTCTGGAAAACACTCGCAACCAAATTTCAGAAGCCTTAGCAAATGCTTTAAGCGCCTTGCAAAAAAATTTGGATCAGGAAGAACTGTATCGCCATAGTATTATTCCGCAAGCAAGACAAGCTTTGGAATCGGCCCGCGCAGGATATCAAAACGACAAGGTTGATTTTTTAACCTTGCTAAACAATGAAATCACCTTATTCAAAATTGAACTGTCCTATCAACGTATTTTAAGTGATAGTTTTAAATCGCTTGCGGAATTGGAATATGTCATCGGGCATCCATTGGCAAAATAAAAAATAAAATAACGGAGGAATACCTAAATGAAAATCAAAAGAATTTCCATCACCCTATTTACAATCGCTTTGTTAAGTGCGGGACTCTTTGTGGCCTGTACAAGTAATTCCAAAGAAGAAAAGAAAGAAACCAAAGCGAGCAAAGCCGATTCGTCCGAAAAGCAATTATGGACCTGCGGCATGCATCCGGAAGTTATTTTGGATCATCCCGGACAATGTCCCAAATGCGGCATGAATTTGGTACCGGTAAAAACTACGGTTACGGACGATCCCAACGAAAAACCGGAAATGCAAATGGAGCAAAACAAGCAAAATGAAAAATTACAGCCCGATACTCAAACGCAATTGTACACCTGCCCAATGCACCCGGACGTTATTTCGGACAAACCCGGGCAATGCCCAAAGTGCGGCATGAATTTGGTTCCTGTTAAAAAGCAAAGCACGGAAAGTCATAAGGAAGAAGCAACTTCCAAAGCCAAGGGCAAAGGTAAAATTCTCTATTGGCAAGCACCAATGGATCCTACCGAAATTTATGATCATCCCGGAAAATCCAAAATGGGCATGGATTTGGTTCCGGTTTATGAAAATCAGGTATCCAAAGGCAAGATCATCAAAATTGATCCGGCGACTGTGCAAAACATGGGTGTGCGCACAGTAACAATCGAACGCCAGGATTTTAGTCGAACCGTGCGCACGGTTGGCAAAATTGAATACGACGAGAAAAAGGTATTCGTTATTTCCAGCAAAATTTCCGGTTGGGTGGAAGAATTGGATGTTAACGCTACGGGGCAAGCTGTACGTAAAGGCCAAACTTTATTGAAAATTTACTCACCGGAATTGGTAACCACTCAGCAAGAATATTTATTGGCACTAAAAAACCAACAAAATATGGCCCACAGTTCCCTGCCGGAACTTAAACAAAGTGCCAATGATTTGCTGCAAGCCTCATTCAAACGGCTTTTGTATTGGGACATTCCAAAAAGTCAGATTGAACGCTTAAAAGAAACGGGTAAAATTCAGAAGCTTTTAGCTTTTGAATCACCTGTCAACGGTGTGGTTATTCACAAAAATGTAGTACAAGGCATGTTTGTCAAAAAAGGCAGCGACTTGTACCGCATCGCCGACCTTTCAAAGGTTTGGGTATTGGCAACCGTTTACGATAACGAAGCGCCCTGGCTGGAACCGGGTCAACCGGTCAAAATTCGGCTTTCTTACGAACCGGGAACAGAGCTCACCGGTCATATTGACTATATTTACCCTTATTTAAATGATAAAACACGAAGCGTTCAGGTGCGCATTGTTTTGGCAAATCCCGATTTGACTTTGAAGCCCGGAATGTTTACCGACGTGTATCTGCAGCAACGTACCATTCCTGACGCCATCGTCATTCCCAGCGAGGCTGTTATTCGTTCCGGTAAACGGAATATTGTTTTTGTGGCGCGGGGCAAAGGTCGCTTTGAACCGCGTACCGTGCGCCTTGGCGCCGAAGACGGTAACGGACATTTGCACGTATTAGCCGGTTTACAGCCGGGAGAAAAAATTGTGGTTTCGGCCCAATTCATGCTGGATAGTGAAAGCCGTCTGCAGGAAGCCATCCGTAAAATGATTGCCGAAAAGCAAAAAAATGCGGGATAATGGCAGGATGTCATTCCGAACCATGGTTTGCTCCATGGATTATTAAGGCAGTGACATGAATTAATTGGGAATTAGGAACTGGGAACTTGGAACTGCTACAGCGTCCGGTTCCCGAGTGATTCTGCCGGGCTTGTAGGGGCGAAGCATTTCCCTAACAAATAAAGAAACAATCGGCGTTTTTGGTTGCACAACGTTAAATTTTTTGAGTTTGCAGCATCTTAACGGAAATGCTTCGCCCTTACTTCGAACACCGCAAGATGAAAGGCAGAATCGTATCGAGGGACGGACGCGCCACAACATGTCAATAGTAAAATTGAATCAGAATGAAGGAATCCAAAGCGTCAGGAACTGCTTTGTAGGAGATTCTTCTTCCCTTAAGGCAGGAGAAGAATGACTATCCATTCATAATGGAAATTGAAAACAAAAATTTCAAACCAACGGAGAAAACTGTGATAGAGAAAATCATTGAAAAATCCATCAACAATCGCTTCTTGATTATTATTTTCACAGCGATCGTGGCCGCTCTTGGTGTCTATGCCATGCTAAATACACCGGTTGATGCCATTCCCGACTTGAGTGATGTTCAGGTCATAATTTTTACCAAATACCCAGGGCAGGCGCCTCAGGTGGTTGAAGATCAGGTGACCTACCCTTTAACCAGCGCCATGCTTTCGGTGCCTTATGCCAAAACCGTTCGCGGCTACTCTTTTTTCGGCCTTTCTTTTGTTTACGTTATTTTTGAAGACGGGACGGATTTATACTGGGCGCGCAGCCGGGTGCTGGAATATCTGAATTTTGTCTCCGGTAAACTGCCCAAAGGGGTGACGCCCACATTAGGTCCGGATGCCACCGGTGTCGGTTGGGTGTACGAGTATGTATTGGACGGAGGCAATAAATACGACTTACAGCAATTACGTTCCATTCAAGATTGGTACCTGCGCTATGAATTAACCAGTGTACCTGGCGTAGCCGAAGTGGCTTCCATCGGCGGCTACGTTAAGCAGTATCAGGTTCAATTGGATCCCGACAAATTGGATGCCTACCGCATTTCCATTCAAACCGTAAAGAAAGCACTTAAGCGCAGCAATAATGATGTGGGCGGTCGCCTGGTTGAAATGGGCGAAACCGAATTCATGGTGCGCGGACTGGGTTACATCAAATCTATTCGGGATATCGAAAATATTCCCGTAGGTACCGACGGCAACGGAACGCCGATTTTAATTAAACAGATTGCCAATGTAACCATCGGCCCTGAGTTACGGCGAGGATTAGCCGATTGGAACGGGCAGGGCGAAGTTGTCGGCGGCGTTATCGTGATGCGTTCCGGTGAAAACGCCTTAAAAACCATCAAGCGGGTTAAAGCCAAGCTGGAAGAACTGAAAAAGGGTCTGCCCCCCGGTGTTACCATTAAAACCGCTTATGATCGATCGGGACTCATTGAACGCGCCATTCACAATTTAAGCTGGAAGCTCATTGAAGAATTGTTGGTGGTTGCTCTTGTTT
>JALWEA010000239.1 GCA_027039465.1 Calditrichia bacterium
TTCAGAAAGGGAAATTGAAAAAATGAAAGCAACGTTTTTGATTTGGTTATTGACCGGCTTTGTCCCTTTATTGGCACAAAATACGCCGGACAGTACGGCCTGGTATTTTCCGTGGGTACAGCGCATGGAACAGACCAACTCAATGCAGGAGTATCAGACCATGCGCAAGGAATTCGAGGAAAAATACCGGAACCGGCCGCTGGCCCTGTTGCGGTTGTACGCATTGTACGAAGAGAATTTGAGCAAGGCTTATGTTCGAAGCATAAAGTCGGCCAGGTCGGATAAAGAGCGGCGGGAGATTACCGAAAAATACGAATTCTCGAGTAGAGGTCGTTGGAAAGATTTTGTTCTGACCGTTGCCGATGTCGCTTCAAAAATCGACACCATTCCGGATGTCCGGCTGAGAAATTTCGCCCGTATGATGAAGGAATCGGCCGAACGCATTCGTTTTTATCGCCGATTAAGAACCGTCGGCGCGCCCGATTTCCAATTCACGGACTTGCAGGGTAGAGTTCGTCATTTCAGCGAGTTTAAAGGTCGGTTTGTTCTGTTATTCTTCTGGAATCGCCACAGCGTACCTTGTATGGAAGAGTTGCCCTATCTAAAAAAAGCGCAACAAATTTACGCCGGAAAGCTACAAGTGATTGGCGTTTATGTTTCCTTTTTACAGGATCCCATGGAAAAGGAAATCGTGCAAAATTTAATCAAGGAAATGGGATTGGACTGGGTGCATATTTTCGGACCGCAAAGCAAAGCATTAAAAAAGCGTTTTTTTATCCTCACGTTCCCGACCAATTTGGTATTTAATCCCAGGGGAAAACTTTTGAACGAGCCTTTGGATCGCCGCGGGGAATTGCAAAGCGAAAAGCTACTGTCCACTTTGAAAAAATACATGAATGAGCAAGAATAGCCAACGATTACCAAAATTCTCGGGTTGGTGGAAAATTCTGACTCTTTGCACTCACTGTAAAATCGCTTTGTTTGGCCCTGATATTGTTTCGTTTTTTTTAGCCTCGTCTGAAATTTTATTCCATAATGTATTAATCCCTATTCGGGTTTTTAAATTGACGAACTCTTACAAAGTTATTATATTGCTAAAAAGGCTGTAATTTTAAGTAAATACAAGAATAAAGGGTTGTTTCAATTCTTTACATAGAATTTAGAATAACAAAAGAAATTAATAATCAAGAACCTTTATCCCTGAGATTCTTTGGAGATTAAAAATGACACAAAAAGATATTCTTAAAAAATTCGAGACGCTGCCACCGGATGCACAAAAGCAGGTTTTGGATTTTATCAGCTTTCTGGAAACACACTATAGTCTGAAACGCAAAAAAACAACAAATACTCGATTATCCGAAGAAAAATTTATTGGTATTTGGCGAGATAGGAAAGATTTACGAAACAGCAGTAGTTGGGTCAGAAATTTACGTAAAGTCGAGTGGGAGAAGGTAGAGTGAACAAATGGTTAATGTTAGATACGGACATTCTGATAGATGCAGGTCGCGGAGACCATTTGGCTTTGGCGTACCTTGAAAAAAAGAAAAAGAAGACGTTTTAGTAATCAGTGTAGTGACGGCAATGGAATTGTTTGTCGGATGTGCGAATAAAACAGAGCAAAGAATAGTTGAGAAATTTATCAAGAGATTTGAAGTTTTATTATTGACCAAAGAAGTTTCGGAAACGGCAGTATCATTATTAAAAAGATATCGGTTAAGTCACGGCTTATTAATCGCAGATGCACTCATTGCAGCGACCGCAATTGAATATGATATGGCATTTGTATCAAAAAATCAGAAAGACTATCGGTTTATTACTGAATTGAGATTGTTACCCTATCCACCCGTAAAGTAAATTTCATCTATTTTCTAAAATTGATTAATTCATCTTGGTATGTTCGATGTAAGGGCGAAGCATTTCCTACCAAGCACTGCAAAATTAAAAAAATTGACGTTATGCGACCAAAAACATCGATTTATTTCTTTATTGGTCAGGGAAATGCTTCGCCCCTACAAATCCGGCAGAACCACTCAGGAACGAAAGCGAACAAAGGTAACTGTGTCAGCGGAATTGTATCGAGACATGCTTGCCGCACCAATTTCCGGTTCCCAATTCCTTCATTTATCCAACAAGTACCAAAATTCTCGGGTTAAATTGGTATTGCATTACCAAAAATCTCGGGTTAAATTGGTAAAACCGGGTAAAATAAAAAAGTCGGTCTTTAAGTACAGCCTATTTGGTATTTAAGGAAAAGATAATGATAAAACGTAAATTACTCTCTAAAATTCGCGATCATTTAAACGCCAGGGAAATTACCTTGCTTGTCGGGCCGCGCCAAATCGGTAAAACAACATTGTTAAAAACGCTGCAAAAGGAACTGACCGGACGCGGAGAAAGAACACTTTTTTTTAATTTGGATGTTGAAGAGGATGCCCGTCATTTTGCTTCGCAGCAACATTTTATTCGCAAGGTGCAGTTGGAATTGGGCAAAAAGCGCGGTTATGTTTTTATCGATGAAATTCAACGCAAAGAGGATTCGGGGCTTTTTCTGAAGGGTCTTTTTGATTTGGATTTACCATACAAACTCATTGTTTCCGGCTCGGGTAGCCTGGAGCTTAAAGAAAAAATAAAAGAATCCTTGGTCGGCCGAAAGCGCATGTTCGAATTGTTGCCGGTTACCTTTGAAGAATTTATTCATTACAAAACCGGATACCAATATGAAAACAATTTACATGAATTTTTACGGGTAGAAAAACCCGAAGTAGATCATCTGTTATCGGAATATCTTGACTTTGGCGGCTATCCGCGAATCGTTACCGAAGGGACGTTGGAAGAAAAGAAGCTTTTGATGAATGAAATTTTCGAAAGTTATGTGGAAAGGGATGTGGTTTATTTGTTAAAAGTAGCGCGTCCCGAAGTATTTCGGCAACTCATTCAATTACTTTCCGCCAATGTCGGGCAAATCTTGAATTATTCCAATTTGGCCGCCATTACAACCGCTAATTTGAAAACGCTTAAAAAATATCTGTGGATTGCGGAAAAAACGTTTATTATCTATCCTGTGTTACCCTTTTTCCGAAATGTCAAAAAGGAAATTTCCCGAGCACCTGTTGTTTATTTTTTTGATACCGGAATGCGTAATTTTGCCATTCATCAGTTCGGTACGCCCAAAACGCCAACGGAAACCGGTTTTCTGTTTCAAAATTTTGTTATTAATCAAATCAAACAGCGCGTCAAAGAGATGGGCTGGCAGGTAAAATATTGGCGTACCAAGGACATGCGCGAGATCGATATGATTCTCGATAAGTTTCAGGAACAAATCCCGATAGAAATCAAATATGTCTCATACAAAACGCCTAAAGTGCCTAAGGCCATGTACGCATTTATTAAAAAATATATGCCTACTCAGGCATGGATTATTAACCTTTCATTGCGACAAGAATTGACCTGGGAAAAAACCAAGATTCGTTTTATTCCCTACGTAGATTTGTTGCTACCTGAAACTTTTGGATGAAAATAAGTTTACTGAATATTTAGTTAAAGTCTTTTTGTAAGCGGTTTTTTAAAGCCATTTTACTAAAACAAAAACCCTTCTCCCACTGGGTAAAATTTACCAAAGCACCTTGCGTCCCCCTATGAGGGGGACAACAGGGGGTGGAGAAAAACAAGTGCCCGTCAATCCTTTCCCATTATGCCGGGACGGCGCCACAGCACGCCTCAAAATCGCAATTCTTCGCCACAGAAACGGCTAGAATAGTGTTAGGGATTCCTCGTCCCGCGGGAGCGTGCCTCGGAATGACAGAGCCGGAGTAGGGGATTAATCGGACGTGGATGAGAAAAAATTGTTTTAGACCACCTAAATCCCCCTCGTAGTTATTAAGTGTAAAGTCAAGAGAAAGGACGACATTTTTTGTATGTCGTCCAAAACGTTTGACTACCTATTGACATATAGGTCTTG
>JALWEA010000240.1 GCA_027039465.1 Calditrichia bacterium
CGCCGATTCCGCCAATGTAAATCTCGCCGACCACGCCTGAGGGCACCGGCTGCAATTGGCTGTCCAAAATGTAGGTGCGCACATTGGTCAACGGCTTACCGATGGGAATTTGGTTGTGCGGAAAATCCGCATCCTCCTTCAAAGGCGTCTTAAAAGCCAGAGCCGTGATGGTGGTTTCGGTCGGCCCGTACAAATTCATGAAGGTCACAGGCCGGTGCGCTTTCTGCGCAGCCAATTTGAATTTCTGCACCGAAGGCGCCTCGCCGCCCACTAAAATCAACCGCACGGATTCGGGCAACGGTTCGCCCTGTTCGTGCAGAAAATCGACAAAATAATGCCACATCGGTACCGGCAAATGCAGAGCCGAAACGGAATGCGTACGAATGACGTCCAGCAAATCGTTGCCGGTCATTTCCGCGGCGTTTTGCGGCAGCACAAGCGCGGCTCCGCTGATGAGCGTGGGATAAATTTCCTCGGCCGAAGCATCAAAGCTGATGGAAATGTACTGCAACATGCGATCGTCCGGCTGCAGATCGTATTCTTCCCGCATGGCCAGCGCATGATTAAGCAGCGATCCGTGCCTGACCATGACCGCCTTGGGTTGACCGGTGGTGCCGGACGTGTAAATCAAATAAACCAATTGTTCGGGATCGATGCTCACCGACAAATTGTCTTTGCTTTCACGATAAACGGGATGGGCCGGATCGTCCAGAGCGATGGTTTCCACGGAACCACCGGAAAAACGTTCGGTCAGCGATTGCTGCGTGAGCAGGATTTTGATCTTGGAATCTTTGAAAATGTATTGAATGCGTTCTTCCGGGTAATTGGGATCGATCGGTACGTAAGCCGCGCCGCTTTTTAAAATGCCCAACAAAGCGACTAACATTTCCGGCGAGCGCTGCATGGACAACCCGATGATGTCCTCCGCACCGACGCCTTGTTTGCGCAGAAAATGAGCCAGTTGGTTGGCCTGCGCATTCAATCGTTCGTAAGTGAGCGTTCCGCCCTGAAAAAGCACCGCCGGATGATCCATAAGGCGCGCCGCCTGTTCTTCGAACAAACGAACGACATTCATTTCCGGCGCAAGGGGCTTGCCGGTCGTTTGATTGAATTCCTGCAAAATGGCTTGGGCTTCCCGCTCGCTTAACAGGTTTAATCCCAAAACGGGCTTTGCGCTGTCCGTTGCCAAATCGTTCAGCAGATTGGTGAAATGGTCGATCATGCGTTGAATGGTTTGCGGCCTGAACAGATCGGTATTGAATTCCAGCATGCCGCGGAACTGATCTTCATCTTCCACCATGGCCAAACTCAAATCGAACTTGGACGTGCCGGTGTCCACCTGCAAGGCTTCGATTTCAAAATCGGGTAATTCGATTTTGGTCAACGGGTTCTGCTGGTAAATGAACATGACCTGAAACAGGGGCGTGTAGCTGGTGTCCCGTTCCAAATTCAGCGCGTCGATGATTTTTTCAAAAGGCACATCCTGATTGCTCAGCGCTTGTTGCACCATGCGTTGCACATCGTCCAGCAGCGCGTCAAACGAAGGATTGCCGTCCAATTCAAAACGCAATGGCAGGGAATTGACGAAAAAGCCGATCAAACCTTCGATCTCTTTGCGCGTGCGGCCGGAAACCGGCGTGCCGACGACCAGATCGTTCTGGCCGGAATAACGATGCAGCAACACCGAAAATGCGGTAAGCAAGACCACAAAGGGCGTGGTTTGATGACGAGCGGCCAAGTCCGTTAATTTTTGACTGACCTCTTTGGAAATCTGAAAATAGGCCTTGCTGCCTTTGTACGATTGCACCTTGGGGCGCGGAAAATCGGTCGGCAGTTGCAACAGATGCGGCGCGCCGGCCAATTGTTCCTTCCAGAACTGTAATTGCTTTTGCAGCACCGAACTTTCCAACCATTCGCGCTGCCATTTGGCAAAGGCGCCGTATTGCAAGGGCAGCGGCGGCAGGGGATCGGGTTGGTTGTTTTGCAGGGCGCGGTAAATGATCGAAATCTCTTTAAGCATGATCTCCAGCGACATGCCGTCGGAAATGATGTGGTGCATGTTCAGAATGAATATGTAATCATCGGCGGCCAGGCGAGCCAGAACCGCACGGAAAAGCGGCGCCTGATCCAATGCAAACGGCTTGCTGGCTTCGCGGCGAATCAATTCGTGCACCGCTTTGTCCCGTTTTCCCTGCGGAACGTTCGTTAAATCGATTTGTTCGATCTTGGCGTGAATAAACGGCGCAATGTCCACCTGCGGTTTGCCGTTCACCGTTTTGAAAGCCGTGCGCAAATTTTCATGGCGTTCGGCCACTTTGTTGATGGCCTGTTCCAAAAGGCGCACATCCACTTTGCCTTTCAAACGGACGGTCATGGGCATGTTGTAAAACGGATTGTCCGGTTCCAATTGATCCAAAAACCACAGGCGCTGTTGGGCGAAGGAAAGGGGCGGCGTTTCGCCTTCTTTCAGCGGTTCAATGGGACGAATGACCTTGCCCAAGGAATATTCCAATTTATTGCGGCTTTCGTAACCGAAACTTTCCACCAACTGCCAGGTGATATCGCCCAAATAGTCTTCCGTTAATTTTTTCTTCCAACTGTAGGCGCGATCGGCGGTAATGCCTTTGTGCTCGTGGAAGCGCACGTCGCCCAACATTTTGGACAGATCGTTCAAACCGTCGGTCATGCGCTTGGAGCTGTCTTTCTGCGGTTCCAGCATGTCCGGATGCAAATCGATGCCTAAAAAATCGCACATGGCTTTGACCGTCTTTTCGGGATCGGTCACCAAATCTTCGTAAAACAAGCGGAACTGCCGCTCTTTGGGTATGTCTTTTAAAAAGTTCAAAATATTTTGATGGCTGATCGTCCAGATCAATTCGGCCAACTGCCGCGGCGTGTAAGGATGCTCTTCCGTAAAGAACGGCGGATAAAAGACGTGCAGCTTGGCCTTTTCGAACGAAGGGATAACGCCGTAAGGATGGCGAATCAAATGAATGTACAGCGCGTCTTCGAAATAGTCTTCCGCCCGTTTCATAATTTCCGTGCTCAGGGCGTAATTGGGTGTTTTATCCACAAAGATGCGGTCGCCCAACCATTCCTGCATTTCGCGGTAGAATTCCTGAACGGTGTAATCCTTGTTTTCGTAGTAGGCCATGATTTCACGCGCTTCGTCGGCCGAGCAATTTTTTATGGCCATGATGGCGCGGATGGTGCCGTCCAGCCAAAAATCGTCGCGACCGGTCAGGTTGTGTTTGCGTTCCTGCAAGGTGTTAAAATTGAGCAACTGCAACTCGGGCGGCGAGAACAACCTGGGATGCCCGCCCAAAATGGCGCGGGTTAACGTGGAACCGGATCGCGGAGAAGAAAAGACAAATACGGCCGGCGGATTCTTGCGCGTTTTGGTGTGCACAAACGGCGCCGGAACTTTAATGATGCCGCGCAAATGGTCGATCTGCTCCTGCCCGATGCGTTCTTTCTTTTCGTGATGCTCCACGCGTTCGCCGGTGATGCGGTAAACGCCGTCTGGATAATCGTTTTTAAGCAGTTGAACCAAATCGGCGATGGTCGGAGCGTCATAAATGGCCACGATGTAAACGTATTCGCCCAGGGCGTCTTGCAATCGGTTCACAAAAGTAGCGGCCTGAATGGAACTGCCGCCCAACTGAAAGAAATTGTCGTGAATGCCGATGCGTTCGATGCCCAAAATATCTTTCCACATTTCGTAAAGGAATTTTTCCAGCTTGCTTTGCGGTTCCACGTAATTTCGCGAAAGAACCGCGGCCTGACCCTTGGTGGGATCGGGCAGAGCTTTGCGATCCACCTTGCCGGTGGGCGTTAAAGGAATTTCATCCAAAGTGACAAAAAACGACGGTACCATGTAATCGGGCAGTTGTTCGCTCAAATAGGCGCGCAGCGCATCGGTGGAAAAATTTTCTTTGTCTTTGGGAACAACGTAAGCCACCAATTTTTTCTCGCCGCCGGTTTCGGGTGTTTGAGCAAAGACCACACTTTGTTTGACGCCGTCAAATCGGGCGATAGCCGCTTCGATTTCACCCAGCTCGATGCGGAAGCCGCGGATTTTAACCTGAAAATCCACCCGTCCGGAAAAGACGATTTCACCTTTGGAATTAAAACGACCCAGGTCGCCTGTGCGGTACATGCGCGCGCCCGGATTTTTGGAAAAGGGATCGGGCAGGAAGCGTTCGGCCGTTAAATCCGGGCGGTTCAAATAGCCTCGGGTTACGCCGAATCCGCCGATGTAAATTTCACCGAAAACGCCTGGCGGAACGGGCTGCAATTCCCGATCCAATAAATAAACCGGATTGTTTTGAATGGGCACGCCGATGGGCATTAATCCGTATTCGAATTCAAGGGTATCGGAAAGGGTGACCCTTTGGAAGGTGCTGGCAATGGTGGTTTCGGTCGGGCCGTAGAGATTTACGAAATCAATGGGATGCTTCGCCAACTGGGCCGCGCGATGCAGCTTTTGCAGCGAGGGCTGTTCACCGCCGGCCAACATCAAGCGAATCGATTCCGGAATCGGTAAATTCTTTTCGCTTAAAAAATCGATGAAATAGTGCCAGACCGGTACGGGCACGTGTAAAATATTAATCTTTTCCTGTTCAAGAATATTTAAAAGGTCGTAACCGCTCAGTTCGGCTGCGCTGGCGGGCAAGACCAATGTGCCGCCGCTGATTAATGCCGGGTAGATTTCTTCGGCGGCGGCGTCAAAGCTAATGGAAATGTATTGCAGAATGCTCTCGCCGGGTTGCAGGGCATATTCGTCGCGCATGGTGCAGGCGTGATTCAACAATCCGCGATGGTGCGCCATGACTGCTTTGGGCTTGCCCGTTGAGCCGGAAGTGTAAATCAGGTAAGCCAGATTATCCAGCGCCAAAGGCACATTGGGATTGGTTTCCGGTTGTGCTTCCAGCAACAGACGATCGGCATCCATTTGAACGGCTAAAATACCCTTGTCCGAAAAACGATGGGCCAACGCCTTTTGCGTGAGCACAACGGAAAGTCCCGAATCATGCACCATGTATTCGATGCGTTCGTCCGGGTAATTCGGATCGATGGGCAGATAAGCCGCGCCGGACTTCAGTATTCCCAGCAAAGCGATAAACAGTTCGGGCGATCGATGTAAAGCCAGACCGACGACCTGTTCCGGGCCGACGCCTTTACCGCGTAAAAAATGAGCCACTTGATTCGCCCGCCGATTCAATTCCTCGTAAGTCAGCGTTTCCGGCTGATTGGTTCCGGTGCTTTTAACGCTTTTGATGGCCAGGTGGTCGGGATACAAAGCGACTTGTTCTTCGATCAATTGCACGCAGGTCATGCTTTTGGGCAGGTCGGCCGTGCGATGCAGACTCCAATGTTCCAGAATGTACTGCGTTTCGGTTTTATTCAATAGCGGCAAACGCCAGATTTTTTCATCCGGGTTTTGCAAAGCGGCCTGTGCCAGATTTTTGTAATATTTGATGAAGTTTTCAATGGTTTCTTTTTTGAACAGATCGCTCTTGGCGCCAAAAATGCCCTGAATGCCGTTTTCCGTAATATTCACGGAAAGCACCAAATCGAATTTAATACTGCCGCTTTCCAAATCCAACGGTTCGATCTCCAAACCTGCTAGGGTGGTTTTCTGCAGGTTGGCAGTCTGAAAATCGAACAGCACATTGGTTAAAGGATTGTCGCTGGTTGAACGCTGCGGAAAAAGTTTGTTGATCAAAATTTCGATGGGAACGGTGGAATGCTCCATGGCGTCCAGAACCGTTCGGCGTACGTTTTGTAAAAATTGGCGGAAAGGAAGATTTTGCGACAGATCGTTTTTAATGATAACCACATTGATGAACAAGCCGATCAGGTGCTTCAGCTCCGGCTTGTCGCGATTGGCCACCGGTGAGCCGATGCGAATATCCTCATTATTGCTTAGTTTAGCTAGGAAAATGGCAAACAAGGCCTGAAGGAACATGTACGGCGTGATGTTTTCTTGCTGGCAGAACGATAAAATTTTATCGCTTAAAATTCGACCGAATTCGAATGGAATGTGAAAGCCGCGGTTACTAACCGTTGCTTTGTTCGGAAAATCAAGGGGAAGCTGGATTTTACCTTCCGGCTCTTCCAATTGAGCTTCCCAATAGGCGATTTGTTTTTGTCCCTGCGGCCCTTCGATAAATTGATTATGCCATTCGGCGTAATCGAAATATTGAATGGGTAATTCCGGCAGTTGCGGCGATTGCCCGGACTTAAAGGCCTGATACGCGGTTAGCAATTCCCGAATAAAGACGCCGACCGACCAGGCGTCGGAAATGATGTGGTGGAAAGTAACCGAAAGCACGTGTTCGTTGTCGGCAAGTTTGAGCAGTTGGAAGCGTACCAGGGCGTCTTTGGCAAGATCAAAGGGACGGGTGGCTTCTTTGGTAATCAATTCAATGATGCGCTCTTCCGAGTTGCCGTTTTTTCCGCCAGTAAGATCAATGACAGGTAGCGAAACGCGGAGAGAATCCTTGACGATCTGTTCCGGCTGGCCGGCATTGGGGCGATAGTTGGCCCGCAAAATCTGATGTCGGTCGATGATGAATTGCAGAGCTTTCTGCAAAGCCGAAACATCCAACGCACCTTTTAAACGTACGGCAGCGGGAATATTGCTGACGGCCATGCCAGGATTCAATTGTTCCATGACCCAAAAGCCCTTTTGGCCAAAGGACATGGGATAGGCGTTAGGATTCGCTCGCGGTGGAATTCCGGTTTTTGGTTTGGGTTTGCTTTGACCGGCTTTGGCCTTACGCAATTTGGCTAACAGTAATTCGCGTTTTTCCGGTGAAAGTTCGGCTAAGCGTTTTTTTAAGTCATCGGACATCTATGGCCACTCCTGCTGTCTAATTTTGGGATTCGAGTTCATAACCGAATTGTTCGGCCAATTCAATACTCGGCGCACTGAGAAAGTCTTTACAGTGAAATTTTTTCCAGCGATCGGCTGCGCCGGGATCGATTTTGCGGTGCAAATAGAATTTGTAATCGCCTACCATTTGCGAATAGGGATGCACTCCGGTTGTCATTTTATCGCCTTCGTACGGATGAAGCATCTCTTCTTCAAAAGGAATATTGAAAAAAGCGCACAATTTTCGTATTTCCGTTTCCGGAGTAGAAAGCAAATCTTCATAGCGCAAAGTAAATTTTCGGCTTGCGGGGATGTTATTTAAAAAGTTTAAAATATTTTGATGGCTTACTAACCAAATCAATTCCGCCAATTGCCGACGCGTGAAAGGATGTTCGTATTTAAAAAAGTTTTCGTCCAAATGTGCTTCGATAAAGGAATAGATCATGGCGTACGGATGGCGAATGAGATGAATGTATTTGGGTTCTTCGAATGCTTCTTCCGCCCGTTGCAGAATATTCATATCCAACGAATACGAAGGCGTTTTGTCCACTAAAATACGTTCACCCAGGCGGAACTGCAATCGTCGGTAAAATTCGTGTGTGCTGATATTCTGGCTTAGATAGGCCTGGTGAATTTCTTCGGCTTCTTTCCGGTCGCAGTTAAAAATTTCCATTAGGGTGCGTACAATGGCTTCCAACCAAATGTTCAGGCCACGGTCTATGAAAAATTCTTCGCGTTCTTGCATGGTGTTGAATGAAAGTAAATCCATTTCCGGCGGAGCAAACAACCGGGAATTTCCTTGCAGAATAACGCGTAAAAGGGTAGAGCCGGAACGCGGCGGTGAAAGCACAAAAATGACCGGTTTGTTTTTTTCCTGAATTAAGTTGCGATTAATATTAAACGGTTTAATGATTCCCTTAAATACGGAAAGATCGCTTTCGGAAATGACCGGCTCTTCAGTCATTTTTAACCACTTTTTATCGTTGCATTTATTTTGATAGTCTTTAATTTTACCGAATTTTTTCTCAATAAGATCGCCGTAATATTCCTCCATGTACTCGGCCAATTGCCGTACGGTCGGTACATAAAACAAGGCTAACGGCGGCGGATCTTGATTAAATTCCTGACCCATTCGTTCCAAAAAACGCTGAGCTTTTTCCGGCGTCCCGCCTTTATTGAAAAAATTATCGGTGACTTTAAGATCGGTTATACCTAAAATATCTTTCCAAATATTCAAAAGAAAAGCTTCCAAATCATTTTGCGGTTGGGCTTCTGATTCCGACTCCGACGGATCGTCGTTGTTTTCCTGATCATTCGTTGAATTCAAATCTTCTTCTTCCAGCAATTGTTGGACGTCTTCCTCGGACAGATCTTCCAGTTCATCCAAAAGGGCTGCCAATTCTTCGTCGCTTTCTTCGTTCAGTTCTTCCAGCTGCAGTTCGGCGATTTTGTTGGCAATGCCGTCGATGGTTGGAAATTCGAACAGGGCGCGCAAAGGCAAGGAAACGCCGAATTCTTCCTGAATGCGTGAAACCACCTGTGTGGCCATCATGGAGTGACCGCCCAATTCGAAAAAGTTATCAAAGACACCCACGCGTTCAATTTGCAGGATTTCCCGCACAATGGCCGCCAGTTTTTCTTCGGTTTCCGTACGCGGTGCCACGTATTCGGTGGAGACCTGCGCTTTGGACAGATCGGGCTTGGGCAGGGCGTGGCGATTGATTTTGCCGCCCGGCGCAATCGGAAATTCTTCCAAAGGCACGAAAACGGAAGGAATCATGTAATCGGGAAGATGTTCGCGCAATTTTTCTCTCAGTTCGTTGGCGGGTAGTTCGGCGCCTTCTTCGGTTTGGTAATAACCGACCAGAACTTTGTCGTGTTTGTCGTTTTCAAAAACCTTAACCGCCGCCTGCTTAATGCCTGTGATTCCTTTGAGAACATGTTCGATTTCACCCAGCTCGATGCGAAAACCGCGAATTTTCACCTGATTGTCAATGCGTCCCAAAAATTCCAAATTGCCGTCGGACAGAAAGCGCACCCGGTCACCGGTTTTGTACACACGACCGGATTTTTCCGGCAAAGGATTTTCAATAAAACGTTCGGCAGTTAGTTCCGGACGTCGCCAATAGCCTTTGGCCAGGGCGCTGCCGCCGATCAACAGCTCGCCGGGAATGCCAACGGGTGCCGGATTGCCGTAAACGTCCAAAACGTAAATTTCGCGATTCGCCTGCGGTCGGCCGATGGGTACGGTAAAGCCGATGAAATCCTTTTTTACCTGGAAGGTGGTTGCTGTGATGACAGTTTCGGTCGGGCCGTAGGCGTTCAGCAAACGAACGTAATTCAAAGGGCTTTTCTGCCATAATTCCACGGTTTCCGGATGGAAGACATCACCGCCGATAATAACCAATCGCAGGCGATTTTCCGGCAATTGCTCGGGATGTTTGGCCCAATCGCGGATCAGTTGGCTCCAATAGGCGGTCGGCGGATTGATCACGGTTAAATCGTATTCTTTGATTTTTTGACCGAATTGCTGGCTGTTCCAGATTTCATTGTCGCGCATGCAGACGGTGGCGCCGGAAATCAGCGGAGGTAAAATCTGCTCGATGGATGCGTCGAAATTCAAAGCGGCAAATTGCAGCACATTGTCGTCCGGCGTTAACTCGTAATAGTCGCGCATGTCCAGACAATGATTGGCCAAAGCGGCATGCGCCACTTCCACGCCTTTTGGTTTACCGGTAGAACCCGAGGTGTAAATGATGTAAGCGCTGTCTTGGCCGGAAAGGTTAATGTTCGGTTTTTGATCGGATTCCTGCCCGATGGTCGGCCAATCGTTGTCTAGGAAAATTTTTTGTGCCGTTGTTTGCGGCTGAGCTTTAAAGGCCGCTTTGGTCAGCATGAATTTGGCGCCGGAATCTTCGAGCATGTATTCCAAACGATCCAGCGGATAGTCCGGATCAAGAGGTAAATAGATGGCACCGGCTTTGAGAATGGCCAAAAAGGCGACGATCATCTGCGGTGAACGATCGGCATTAACGCCGACCACATCGCCTTTGGTTAAACCCTGTTTAATCAGATATTGCGCCAAACGATTGGCCTGTGCATTCAACTGCGCATAAGTGAGCAGTTGGTCTTTCACGCGTAAGGCGGGAGCGTCCGGGGTGGCCTGTACCTGCATTTCGAACAGATCGACAATCGTGCGTTGATCGTTGTACGTTTTTTCCGGTTGGCTCCATTCGTCAAGCAAAAGATGATGTTCATCTTCAGTCAATAAATTTAAGGCTCCGATTTTTGCCTGCGGCCGGTCGGCTATTTCGTTCAGCAGGGTCAGGTAATGGCCGATGAATCGATCCATGGTTTGCGGCAAAAAGAGATCGGTATTGTATTCCAACTTGCATTTCAGCGTTTCTTCGCCGTCGGTAACGTTTAAAATCAAATCGAATTTAGTGGTCTTGTTTTCGATTTCCACCAACGAAAGTTCCACATTGGGCAGTTGCAGCTTTTCCACCGGCGCGTTGTTCATGACAAACATGACCTGAAATAGCGGGGAATGACTCATATCGCGTTCGGGCTGCAGGGCTTCCACCAACATTTCAAATGGCAAGTCCTGGTGCTGGTAAGCGCCTAAAGTGGTTTGCTTGACCTGCTGCAGAAGTTCGGTAAAGCTCGGGTTGCCCGCCAGGTTGGCGCGCAATACCAACGTGTTGACAAAGAAACCGATTAAGGCTTCGGTCTCTTTGCGGTTACGATTGGCAATGGGGGAGCCGACACAAATATCGTCCTGAGCGCTGTAACGGTGCAGTAAAACGAAGAACGCGCTCAACAGGGTTTGAAACAAAGTGACATCCTGCTGCCGACTCAATTCGCGCAAGCGATTGGACAAAGAAGCCGGAATCTCGAACAGTTTGAAATCGCCGTTGTATGTTTGGTAAGCGGGGCGCGGTTTGTCCAGGGGTAATTCGAGTAAAGGCGGAATACCGTCCAATTGTTTGCGCCAATAATCCAATTGGTTTTCAAGCGTTTTGCCGGAAAGCCATTTGCGCTGCCAGGCGGCAAAGTCGGCGTATTGCACCTTCAGCGGCGGAAGTTGGTGGGGCTTGCCCGTAACATACGATTCATACAGGCGCATGATCTCATGAACGAACAAGCCGGTTGACCAGTTGTCGCTGACAATGTGGTGCATGGTCACAAACAGGCCGTAATCGTCCTTGTCCATTTTGAGCAGTGTTACCCTGAGCAAAGGGCCTGTGGTTAAATTAAAAGGCCTGAGAGATTCTTCCACCGCCAAACGTAAAAACTCTTTTTCCCGATCTTCCGCCGGAATTTTACTCAAATCGATTTGTTCGATCGGTAAATGTAATTCGGGCAAAATTACCTGTTGCGGTTCGCCCTTTTCTTCTTTGAAAACCGTGCGCAAAACTTCGTGCCGCCGGATGATTTCGTTAAAACTTTTTCCCAGCGCCTCAATATTCAATTGACCTTTAACGCGCAACACGGAAGGAATGTTGTACAGCGGGCTGCCAGGCTCCAATCGATCCAGAAACCATAAGCGCTGCTGGGCAAAGGACAGGGGGAAGGTGTTCTTATCCCTTGGTTGGGGCAAAATGGCGATTTGATTTAAATCGACCCCGCGCTCCTGCAGCATCAGTTCCAGCAGCTCGCGTTTTTCCGGTGGTAGTTTGGCTATTTGTTCGTAAATGTCTGTCATGTGTTACCTACCCCGCCTACGGTACCCTTCCCTACTCGTGTAGGGAGGAAATTTAGAGGCGACGTTATTTTGTTAAGATTTATTCGGGATTAAAAATGATTTATAATAACCCACCCCGCCTTCGGCACCCCTCCCTACTCACGTAGGGAGGGGAATTTAGAGGCGATATTATTTGTTGAATTTTTCTTTAAATTTTAAATATAGGATTATTTCTAAAAATAATCCCTTTTGGTTTATTTCAATAATCATTCAACCCCTTAACGTCGTTTAGTCACCCCCTCCCTACGAAAGTAGGGAGGGGGAAGGGGGGTGAGTTAATTCGCGATAATTTTCCTTAATTTTTTTAAAACGCCATTAATATTTGAAAGCACTTCTTCATTTTTAAAACGGATTACGTTTAACTCTTTTTGGACTTCCAAAATCTCCGTTCGATGTTCATCGTATTCTTTTTGTTGCTCGTGAATTCCCCCATCAATTTCAACAATAAGGCTCAAATCCTTACAAAAAAAATCGGCAATAAAGAATTTTTTCTTACCCCAAAAATCATAAAAAATAGGATGCTGCCTTAAAAATTTGAAACCATAAAACTTTCTGTTCTTTACTTCATTCCAAAAAACAATTTCAGCCAGGGTCATGTGCTTGCGTAATTCTCTTGCCATTGTCATGGCTCTTCTCTTCACGGTCATTTTGTCGACCAAATAAGAATGATCATTCAAAGCCATTTAATGAATTTCCAAATCTTAAATTTTTGGCGCCGATTTCAACCCACCCAGTGATCATAATTAAATCCATGTTGTCCGATGGATTTCCTCCCCCTCTCTTCGAAGACTGAGCTTTATACACACAAAGCACCGTGGGCTATGGGCCGTCTCGAGAAGAAGATGTGAAAATTACATACATCTCTGTAGCCGTATCAAGTCGCTGTAGCC
>JALWEA010000241.1:0-477 GCA_027039465.1 Calditrichia bacterium
TGACAAAGGGAAAGCCGTTAAAACTTTGCATCGTCTTTACGAAAAAATTCAAAAACGGAAATTTCGAACTTTAGGTCTCGGTGACAGTAAAAACGATATCGATCTTTTGTCTGCCGTTGATCAGCCCGTGCTCATTAAAAAGCCGGATCATAGTTACGGGGTTGATCTTGATTTAAAGAATATTTACAAAACCCGGCACATCGGCCCGGCCGGTTGGCGCGAGGCCATCGAATATTTCATAAAATAATAACGGAGGCCCAAATGGCTGATTTTTTTCAAAACGGCGTTATTACCACCTTACATAAATTAACGGACTATCCGACCGAACAGTTGGAAGAAGAAATTAAAATGCATGCGGAACGGCGCCCGATCGGATTGATCTTACCTTCGCTTTACAGCGAGCTGAAAGGTCAGGCCTTACCCCATATCATTGAAGAATTGAAAAAAGTCCCTTATCTGACCGAGATTGTTATCGGT
>JALWEA010000241.1:487-12503 GCA_027039465.1 Calditrichia bacterium
TGCCACAGCCGCACAGGGTCATCTGGCAACGCAGCCCTCGTATTCAGGATTTGTACGATTTGTTAAGCAAGAATAATTTGTACGTCGGCACCGAGGGCAAAGGACGAAATGTTTGGCTGAGCATGGGCTATCTGCTGGCAGCCAACCGTTCGCGATTGTTCGCCATTCACGATTGTGACATTTTAACTTACGATCGATCTCTCTTAGCCCGGCTGGTTTATCCGGTTGTCAATTCGACTTTGAACTTCCGCTTTTGCAAAGGTTATTACAGCCGCGTTTCCGATCGCATGCACGGAAGGGTCTCACGACTCTTCATCACACCTTTAATCCGTTCTCTAAAAATGATTTTAGGCCCTAACGATTACCTGGATTACATTGATTCGTTCCGCTACCCGCTTTCCGGTGAAATGGCCATGATTCGCGACGTGGCCGATCGCTTGCGCTTACCGACGGATTGGGGTTTGGAAATCGGAACATTAAACGAGATTTACCGAAATTATGCCAAAAACCAGATTTGTCAGGTGGATATTCTGGATCGCTACGATCACAAGCATCAGGTATTATCCGAAGACAACCCCAACGCCGGTTTGGCCAAAATGTCCATCGATATCGCCAAGTCCTTTTACCGTATGTTAGCCAGCCAGGGCGTTGTTTTTACGGATCAATTTTTCCGAACCATTAAAGCCACTTTCTGGCGCAACGCCCTGGATTTTTTGGATAAATATTATGTAGATGCCATGGTCAACGGTTTGAAATACGATCGCCATTCGGAAGAAAAAACGATTGAGGTCTTTTTGAAAAGCATTATCATTGCCGGAGATCAGTTTTTAGCCAACCCGATGGAATTACCGATGATTCCCGGCTGGACGCGTATCGAAGCAGCGCTACCGGAATTTTTGCCGACTTTGCAGCAAGTGGTTGACGAAGAAAACGCTTAAAAAAAAAGCCCGCAGTCCGTTGGAAGATTGCGGGCTCAAAATAGGATATGAAAGAGATTATTTCACTAACATCATTTTAATCGTTTTGGAATACTTACCGGCCCTGAAAGTGGCGAAGTAAACACCGCTGGGCATGGGACTACCGAATTGATTTTGGCCGTTCCAAATGTATGAATAACGTCCGGCCATCAAATTTCCGGAATAAAGAACCGCTACCTGTTGCCCCAAAATATCATAAACCACCAATTGTACATTTTGCACATTATGCGGCAAATCGAATTTTAATGTCGTAGTCGGGTTAAAAGGATTTGGATAGTTATTGTACAAATTAAAGGCCTGCGGAATTCCGTTATTCAAATTTTCAATGGCCGAAGGTTTTAACTTGAGGCTAACATCCATCGTATCATTCGCAACCACCGGGTTGTATTTGGTAGTGTTATCGGAATAATATTCCTGACCATCCATGAGCGGTTGATAAAATGTTAGGCCGGAAGTTTGGTTCGTATCGGCAATTTCAATTTTAATGTGTAAGAGCTGAGTGGGCTCCGTAGGTACATCATTGCCGTATTCGGGATAGTCACCATAAATGAATTCTACGGCAATTGCTACACGCGAAGGTGTGTTATCAGCCGTATTAATAATGTTGTAATAGGGAGGGCCGTCATTTTGCAAAAGAGTGCCCTTTTCTACGGTAATTTTATTATTATCGGCAATAGAGCTGCCAAAACCGGCCGTATTGTAATTAATATAAACCTGATTATCTCCGATTTTGGTACCGGTCTCACTGGCTTGGGCCATTACATCAAATTCAAAATATTTTGCCGTACCATCGCTGGTTACCGTATTGTTGGCAAAGGTAAATGTAATGCCGGTTGCCCAAACAAAGCTGGAAAATGTTAACAGTATCAAAAAAATCTTGGTCTTAAACATCCTTTATCTCCTTTCAAATATTTTATTCTTAAAACGGAACGTAGGTACCCAACCCTACATTGTTTTTCCAATAGTCATTTTTGTCATCGTT
This sequence comes from Calditrichia bacterium, assembly GCA_027039465.1. GTDB lineage: Bacteria > Calditrichota > Calditrichia > Calditrichales > Calditrichaceae > Caldithrix. The sequence goes on from JALWEA010000241.1 coordinate 2,447, forward strand.
TTGAACCTGACCGTTTAGATTGAAATCACCTTTATGATAGCCTGAAAGCCCGACTTCGTTTTTCCATACATCATTTTTATCGTCGTTTTGAATTTGGCCGTTGGCATTCGCATCGCCGGTGGGCATAGCAAAAACATGATTCGTAGTATCCACCTCGATCATAGGATTGGTGCCGTACGCTTGCGACTGAGCCGTTGAAAAATCGTAAAGGGTCGTTTCGGTCGAAAGGGCAATGGGATTGGCGCTCATGATTGCCAAATGATTGCGATGACGCAAAACCACATAGTAGGAACCGTCGGCAATATCGGAAAAGCTGACCGGGCTGTAACCGTCCAAATCGGTAATCATGCCGTCTTTGCGCACAAAGGCCGCACGTGTGGCAACCGTTGAAGCGGAATCGGTGGAAGTACGCAACTGCACCTGAATCCAATCCACAACGCCGTCCGGGAAATGTCGGACTACTTCATCACCGTTGTAGTTCCAGGGGCTGCTATTGTAAGGTTGATGATAGACTAAAAAGTCCTGATCGGCTAAAGCGGTTCGCATGGAATCGCTATCAAATGCCCCCTGCAAAAATCCTTTAACGGCAACATTCACCTTAGAGGCATCCTCAATCAAAACATCGTCCAACCACAAATTACCGGCATTTTCCCGTTTAAAATAAAAGGACAGGCCAAAATAATTAGCTGCCGTGTAATAATCATCCTTAACGGCTCCGGCATTGATAAGATTGTCAAAATTTCCATTGGGATCGTATTTCAATTCCCATACTCCGGAGGAATCTCTTGTTACTTCAATACCGACCAAATCATTGGGTCCCCAATCGAATGAAGTGGTTAACAACATGGTATCTGCCACGCTGCCCGTTAAACGCCAGAGGGAAAGGCTGTCCGTTTCACCGGACAAATTGACTCCGACCGCGTAACCGTTCACGTGCGTTGTGTCATGTACCATCAAATAAACCCAAAATTTACGTGCGGCGTCCGGATCGAAATTTCCGTTTTTCAGATTGAAACGCCATTTCATATTCTTATGGCTCACATCAATACTATCCAGTGCAACAGTAATATGACTACTACCTGCCGTATCCGAAAGCGCATGTTTTAACGAATAATTTCCGTTAATAGCGCCGTCCGTCGAGGCTACCCAATTGCTATCCGGAATTTGGTGCCAATTGGAAATATCCCCGTCTTCAAAATCATCCTGAAAATAAATGGTTTGAGCAGCGGAAAAAGCAGCCCATAATAACAAAAACGAAATAATACCAATTTTTTTCATTTAAACCTCCTGAAAAATTTATCGACAACACTCCATCGTTGTTAAACGAATAATAGCCAAACTCGATGAAATATCTATGACTCACGTCATAATTTTCCAAAAATTCCAATATTTTAACACCCGGTAATGATCAGGACCAATTAAGAAGAAGGTGGCAAACCGGCAAACAACAATTTGGCGTACAGACAAATTTAAATCGATTTTTTGTAAAAATATAAAATTAACCTTTTAATCGTCTCGTAAAAGATTTAACAGGCTAAATCCTTTGTCTTTAATAGGCTATATCGGAAGCTTTATCGAAAAATTTATAAAAAAATGATAACTGGAGTGAATTTGACTTAAAAAAAGGCCTCCCCAAAGGGAGACCTTAAATAATCGGTAAAAATAGTTTTATTTTACGAGCATCATTTTTAAAGAACGAGTGATATTATTGGAGCGCAGTACGGCAAAATAAATTCCGGAAGGAACCGATTTGCCCTGATTGTTTTTCCCATTCCAAACATAAGCATGAACGCCCTTGCTTAACTCGCCTGAAAACAAGGTATTAACCAATTTTCCCGTAATATCATAAATATTGACCGTTACCTTTGAATATTTGGGAACGGCAATCCGAAAGGTTGTGCTTGGGTTAAAAGGATTGGGGTAATTGGGAAAAATTTGATAACGATCAATAATTGTGCCCTGATTTCGGGAATTTTCTATGGCGCTAACAAAATCGGAGTTTTTGGCTCCAGGGGTGCCCAAATCACCATCGCCATAAGGAGAAGAAGAAACATCCCAATTTGCGCCGACATTATTGTCGTAATTCGGATTCTTCAATTCCATTGATTTGCCGTTCGGGTCCGGGAAGGTTGCTCCGTTGTCGTAGTTCACCCGATCCACTTCGGTAATGCCATCACTGTAAACCAAAACCACTTCGTCACTGCCATTACTTAAAATGAAATGGTCATACATGTAATCCACCGGCACGCCGCCATTGACGGCCATGGTATCATTGATACCTAAAACCAGATAATCGCCCGGGTCAATCGTTAACGGACCGCCGTTGTCAATCACATGGTAATCCGAACCGTCATCTTTAATAATCCACCCGTTGATGTCCACGGTTTGTGTATCATTATTGTAAAGCTCGAACCATTCACCCTTGTCATCCGATACAGCCGAAGGGTTTTGCATGATTTCATTAATTACAATATTCGGAACAGCCGCATGATCGTTGTCTTCAATGGTCAAAGTAAAACTCGAAGGCGTTCCGGCTGAAGCATTATTTCCACCGGAAACATTCTGCAATTCGAAAACAAAATCTTCGTCGCCTTCCACCTCATTATCATCGGTAATGGTAATGGTGACAATCTGATCATCCGAACTGCCTGCCGGAAAAGTAACGGTTTGGGTCGTATAATTACCAATATCCGCAGGATCTCCGCTGGTTAAAACCACGTCGGCCGTCGTGGCATTGTTCGGATCGGGATTGGTAATCGTAACAACCAAATCATAAGTGCCGTCGCCTTCGTTGACGGTTGCGCGCGATGTGTCAAACTGAACCGTTGTATTATTAGAAGGATTAAACGTATGATAACCTAAATTGTCGAAATAATCTTTAGGCTCAACAATCCATTGGGAATCATCGGTATTCGTTCCGGCCGAAGCAGCCCAATCGGTTGTTCCTGAAGTAACGTCTGACTTTCGTATCAATGTATGATCCTTTGTAGCAGCGCTAACTCCGGCAACATCCCAGCCACTGCCCGGGTCACCGTCTTCCGTGCCAATGACATCAATTTTTACTCCATCTTTCACTAAAGCAATTCCATCATCGCCGTTCCAACTGGCATTTCCGGTAGTCGTATCGGCAACATCTAATATTTGTTGATCTGCAGATGGATTGGCAATCACGTAAACCTCACCATCCGGTAAAAGAGTATCAGGTAAGGAAATAATTGTACCCGGCCATGCTCCGCCATTGGTATTTTTCCAAACTTCATAAGATGAAAGATTTACAGGAGCTCCGGTGCCATTAAAAATTTCCAGGGCCTTATTGTAGCTTGACCCTTCAATATACTCCGAGATAAACAAATCCGAAGCTTGAGAAAATAAAAACGCAGGAAATAAAAATATCAAAAAAATAAAAAACTTACGCATAACGCCTCCTAAACGTATTGTTGCTTTAATTCATTTTTGAAGTACTCTATTATACGAAATATGCTGACAAAATCAATTAGAATCTGGTTAGAAGTCACATTAGGAAAGGTTAAAATTCAAATTTTTTATTCGTTTTTAATTTCAAGCCTGATTCCGGATTTAGAACGGGCTCTCCTCCCGCTCCGGAGAACCCGTTAAAATCCTCTTAAATCACCTGTTCGGTACGCCGGATAATCTCCTCCTGCAATTCGGAGGTCAAATCCACAAAATAATCGCTGTAGCCCGCCACGCGTACAATTAAATCGCGATACTGTTCGGGATGCTGCTGCGCCTTGCGCAGCGTATCGGCCGTAACCACGTTGAACTGAATATGGTGTCCGTCCATGCGAAAATACGTTCGAATCAGTTTGGCCACTTTATCGAATCCTTCTTCGGTATCAAAAACCTGAGGCGTAAATTTTTGATTGAGCAACGTGCCGCCCGTGCGCAAATGGTCGATTTTGGCCGCTGATTTAATCACAGCGGTCGGGCCTTTAACATCCATGCCCTGCACCGGCGAAATGCCCTCCGAAAGCGGGAAACCGGCTTTGCGTCCGTCCGGTGTGGCGCCTACTACACTTCCGAAATAAACATGCACGGTGGTAGGCAGTAAATTCACCCGATAATGCCCGCCTTTGGTGTTTGGCCTTCCGTCAATGGCTTTAAAGTAAGTTTCGAAAATTTGTTTCAGAATGGCATCGGCATAATCATCGTCATTACCGTAACGCGGCGTGTGGTTTAAAATTAGGTCAAGAATCTCATCGTAACCGTCAAAATTATCGCGCATGGCTTCCAACAAATGTTTCATGCTAAAATGCTTGCGATCGAAAACATGGAATTTAATGGCGCTCAGACTGTCGGTCATGCTGCCCATGCCCACTCCTTGAATGTAGGAATTATTGTAGCGGGCGCCGCCGTCATTGTAGTCTTTACCCTTGGCAATGCAATCATCTATGAGAATGGACATGAACGGCGCGGGTAAATACTGCGCGTACAAGCGTTCGATAATGCGGTTGCCTTTGATTTTAATATCAATAAAACGGTTGACTTGCTTCTCGAAAGCCCGATACAGTTGATCGAAAGATTCGAACGATGCGGGCTCGCCGGTTTTCAGCCCGATTGTTTTACCGGTGCGGGGATCCCGTCCGTTATTGAGGGTTATTTCCAGCACTTTGACCAAATTGAAATAACCGGTCAGAATGTAGCTTTCCTTGCCGAAGACACCGGCTTCCACGCAGCCGCTGGCGCCGCCCAAACGGGCATCCACAATGTCTTTGCCCTGCCGTACCATTTCCTGAATGATGGAGTCGGTATTAAACAGCGAAGGTTGACCGAAGCCCGTTTGAATGATTTTCAACGCACGTTTCAGCAGACGATCCGGCGTCTTTTTGCTGATTTGCACCATGGAACTGGGTTGCAGAATGCGCATTTCTTCGATGACATCCAAAATCAAATAAGAAAGCTCGTTGCTGGCATCCTGCCCTTCGGCGTCCACTCCGCCTACATTAATCAGACAAAAATCCGTGTAAGTGTTGCTCTCTTGCGCCGTGACACCGACTTTGGGCGGCGCCGGTTGATTATTAAATTTCACCCAAAAAGACATCAGCAGCTCTTTGGCCGATTCCGGGGTTAACGTTCCCAGGGCCAACTCGCGCTTGTAAAAGGGGTACAGATGCTGATCCAACCGGCCCGGATTGAACGAATCCCACGTATTTAATTCCGTAATAACGCCCAAATGCACAAACCAGTAATACTGCAGCGCTTCCCAAAAAGTACGCGGGGCATGCGCCGGAACCCAACGGCAAATAGCCGCCATTTGCTGCAATTCAGCGCGCCGTTTGGTGTCGTTTTCGCGTGCGGCCAAATCGTCCAGTAATTGGGCGTATCTCCCGGCAAAGCGAATCAAGGCATCAGCGGCAATGTTCATAGCCTTCAGTTCTTCGCGCTTATTCAGGGCTTGCGGATCATTGAAAAAATCCAATTGCTCCAGGCTGCGTTGAATATCCGCCTTAAAATCCAACATGCCCTTGCGGTAAATTTTATCGTCCAAAACGGTGTGCCCGGGTGCGCGCTGCTCCATAAATTCCGTAAACACACCCGCCTCATAAGCATCGATCCATTCGGCGTCCATTTCTTTGAAAATCCGGTCACGAATGGAGCGGCCTTGCCAAAAAGGACGTACTTCTTCTAACAAAATGCGCCGCGTCTCGGCATCGGACGAAAATGGTATTTTGGGACGCGTGTGTAAAATCTCCAAATCCTGCGCCGTGTGCGTGCTGATTTCCGGATAGGTGGGCGTTTCTTTGGGCGCCGGACCGCGTTCGCCCACAATCAGTTCGCCGTCATTCACGCAAAGTTCCTTGTGTTCCAAAATGTATTTAAAAGCCAGGGCACGCGCTACCGGCACGGATACCTGACCGGCCAGCGGCGATTTGTAAAATTCCGTGACCAGCTTGGCCCGCTCGGCCGAAATTTTCGGTTCGGCCGTCAGCGTTTGTTCGCGTAATTTACGGATACGTTCGTTCATTTGGTTTTTACCTCACCTTAAGTTGGTATTGTCTGAAAATGTCTTTTTTTTGTTCGATTTCATCCGTGCTCTGCGGTTGTTTGTGCCCACCGGGGACGGGCAATCCCAGCCGCTCGTATTTGCTTTCGGCAAACTGATTGTATTGCAGCAGTTCCACCGGCAAATTTTTATCGACCGAAGAAAGAAAATGGGCGATGGCAACCAAATTTTCGTCCGTGTCCGTTATGTCCGGAATCAATGGGACGCGAATGAGCAGCGGTGCTTTTTCTTCGTACATCTGCAAAAAATTTTTAATGATCACCCGGTTCGAAACGCCGGTGTATTTTCGGTGCAGTGAATCATCCATCAGTTTAAGATCGTACAGCCATAAATCCACCAGGGGCAAAATGCGTTGAATGCGATCATACCCCGCGTAGCCGGTCGTATCGACCGTGGTGTGAATTTCCATGGCTTTAAACCCTTGCAATAAATCGTGTAAAAAATCGATCTGCAACAGCGGTTCACCGCCGGAGACGGTAACGCCGCCACCGGATTCGTCGAAAAACAAGACGTCTTTTTCCACTTCCTTTAATAGCTGCTCCACCGTTACTTCTTTGCCGATCAGACCGTCATCACGATAGAGCAAATCGCCCTGATAAGCCGTGCGCAGTTGGCCCTTTGGCTCGGGTTCGGGCGAGCGGCTTTCCGGGTTTTGGCACCACCAACAATTGAGCGGACAGCCTTTGAAAAAGACGGTGGTACGGATGCCGGGCCCGTCATGAATGGCGAAGCGTTTGATGTCGTAAACAATGCCACTTGAATTCGGATTAAACACCTATGGATTCCCTTCGATTTTCAAGATCGTATTAATAACAATTCTTTTTGCGGGTGCGAAAGAAACTCCGCGCCGTCCGAAGTAACCACGACCATTTCCTCAATGGTCACCACCCCGCGACCGGCAACCGTTAAGCGCGGCTCGATGGTAAATACCATGTTTTCTTCGATTTTGCGAAACGGCTTTTCGGCGTACTTTTCCCAGGCAGGCCCCAACAGCGCCGTTCCGTCATGGGAAAAGCGTCCCACCTGATGCCCCAGTCCGTGGGGAAATTCTTCGTACCCGGCTTCGACTATTATCTTGCGCGCCACGGCATCCACATCCAATCCGATTGCACCTGGACGGATGGCCTTGCGCGCCTCTTCAATGGCCCTGACAATGGTGTCAAAACCCTTTTGCACCTCAGGCGGCGCTTGCGTCTCGCCCTTTTCCAAAACGTAAAACGTGCGTTGCATATCGGAGCAGTAGCCATTCACCCGAACGCCGAAATCCATATTTAAAACGTGCCCCGGTTGAACTTTTTTGTCCGTCGGCGCATAATGGGCTTCGGCCGTGTCCGGGCCGGTGAAAACCGCGGGACAAACCTGCGGTTCCCAGGCAAATTCCAAACCCCGTTTGCGCACTTCGTCCTTCATGAAAGCGGCAATCTGTTTTTCGCTTTTTCCCGGTTGAATGAAGGCACCGACCAATTCAAAAATCTCTTCCGTATGCCGAATGGCTTCCCGCATGGCAGCCAATTCCGTCGGCGATTTTCGTTCGCGCAGCGCGGAAACCAATCGCTCGGCCGAAACGATACGATCATCCATACCGATTTCCCGCAACATTTCCTGCATGGTTAAAAACATACCGTGGGTAATGCCGTCGCAAATTTCGCTGCCGATCGAATAATTCAAAGCGATTTGTTTGGGATTCAGAGACTTCATGTATTCCTGAAACGGCTTTTTAATACCCTCCACAAAACCCGTTACTTCGTCGTAAGCGCCGGTTTCTTCCACCATCTTTTGATCGTATTTTCCCACAATGGCGCGTGCCGATCCGTTCTTGGCAAGAATAAATGCCGAATGCCAGGTCAGATCGGCCGGGGCTAAGAAGGGCAGCATCGGATCGCCGTTAATTTGACTTTCCCGCACAAATGTAATCCAGCAATCCGTATTGAATTCTTTCAATAACTCCTTTGCTTGCGCGATTTTTTCTTTAATAAGCATCGAATGCCTCATTTCTTTTTAGTAAAACCTTTAAAAAATGCAGTGATTTTAAGATTTTCTCATTTTAAATATTCGCTTCTGATTTCAACTCACAACCGATCATGGCTAAGCCTCTGTTGATCATAAGATTACGTCCCCTTCTCTTCGAAGAAGAGAGGGGGAATGAGGGGGTGAGTTAAACATCGCAAATTTTTCAAAGGTTTCTTTAGTCTCACTCAGGTAACTCTCCCCAAACTTTGAGACATGGGAAGAATTTTTATCCTGCAAATCGTTTTAACGGTTTCATGAACAACAGAACCAACACACCGGCAAACAGCGACAGCCCCATTAAAAGCAAAAAGTATTCATGATGCGAAATGGAACTGTAAAAGCGTCCGAAAATGCCCGAGCTGAACGCACCGAGCGCCGTGGAACCGAACCAGGCGCCCATCATCAAACCCTGAATGCGCTGGGGCGCCACTTTGGAAACATACGATTGCCCCATGGGAGAAATTAAAATCTCGGCCAAAGTGATGAACAGGTAGGTTGTGATCAACCAGGCCGGAGACATCATCGGCTTGTCCGCATCACCTCCGGAAAGCGAAGCCCAAACCATAATGCCCATGGCTACCGCCATGATAATCATGCCGAAAAAGATTTTTACCGGAGTGGACGGTTCCCTGCTTTTGACGCGCATGCGGGCAAACACGGCCAACAAAGGCGGCGTGAGCAATAAGATGAAAATGGCATTGAACATCACATAAGTTTCGGGACGTAAAAATTTGTAGGCAACCGTCGAACGGTCGGCGAACAATGTTAAAGCCATGCCGTTTTGGTAGAATGGCATCCAAAAAAGCGAGGCAATCACGAACAGTACGATGAGCACCAAAATCCGTTGCCAGAATTCCTTCTGATCAATATCCTTGTTGTTTTGGCGGATTTGCGCCTTGACCGTTGCGCTGTTGGAATCGGCTTGACGCAAATATTTTTTACCGGCTTCCATGGCAATAATGGCCAGGCCCATGCCGATAGCCGCCGCCAAAAAGGCAATATTGTAATTGTTGAAGAACGCACCGATTAAAGTCGCAGCCAAAGGGCCGAGCGTGGCGCCGACATTAACGCCCATGTAATAAATATTAAAGCCGGTATCGCGCAATTCCTGCTTATTGCGGTACAAATTGCCCACCAAAACGGACATATTCACCTTGAAAATTCCGGTGCCAACCGCAATTAAAATCAAGCCCACGTAAAACGGCGCAATTAACTGCGGCGAAGAAACGGTTAAACCGATGTAACCCAGGGCCATCATCCAAAGCCCGATGCGAATGGTAGCCAACTGTCCTAACAGTCCGTCCCCCAGCCAACCGCCGACCAAAGGGAACAAGTAGGCTGCCGCTAAAAACACACCGTACAAGGTTCCTTTACGCTGATCGTCGAACTGCAGCACTTTGTCCATGTACAAAACGTAAACGGCGGACATAATGTAAAAGCCGAAGCGCTCCCACATTTCCACCGAAAACAAAACCGCCAGTCCCTTGGGATGTTTTTTGAACATTTTTTGCCTCACAGATAAATTGTTTGCCCCAGCCCCATGGCTTTGGCTTTACTAATGGCTACCGCAGCGGTGGCTAAATCCTGCACGCCGTTGCCCACGGATTTAAAAAAGGTAATTTGCCGCTCGTCCGTGCACCCTTTGAGCTCGCCCGCGGCTACCTGCCCGATTTCTCCCAAAACGTGCGCTTCGGAAATCAGTCCTTTTTTTAAGGGAATTAATAAGTCGCCCGCTTCCTGCAGGCAGGCCTGTTTGGAATCTACAAATACCCTGGCGCGCTGCACGGTTTCTTGCGGGATTTCCTGCATGTCGGGTTTAAAGGAGCCGATGCCGTTGATGTGGGTACCAGGCTTAATCCAATCGTCCTCAAACACCGGCTGCAAAGAAGTGGTGGCCGTGCAAATAATATCCGCGGCTGCTACGGCTTGCCGCGGCGAAGCGGATTCAACCCGCATGTTCGGGAATAGCTGCCGAATTTCCTTAACCAAGTTTTCGGCGCGCCGTTCATCCCGATCCACCACAAA
>JALWEA010000242.1 GCA_027039465.1 Calditrichia bacterium
GGTTGCTTAATAACAATAGGAGCGACTTTGGCTACGGAAAAAAAGACAATTAATAAGATTCCAATAGCGGATACACCGGGAAAAAATTGTTTAATTTGCATAAAATAGGATTGCCCCTTTGTACGAATGATGTAACGACGGGTAAAATAACCCAAAATAAACGGAATGACGATGTACAACAAAAGGTGCGATAATAATTGCAGGGTATTAATTGGAAATAAGGCACCGCCGCTAAAATGAACGATCACCGGAGAAAGAAAAGGAATTAACATCAGGCCGACCACGGCAATAACCAAGGCATCTTCCGTGCTGGCATCCGCAATGCCGCTCCAGCCGATAAGCATATTGGAACAGGGAATGGCTCCGACTAAAATAATACCCAAAGCCAAATCCGGTTGATGCGCAAAAACGGTTCTTGAAATCAGAAAAGCGGTTCCCGAGGCGATAAAAAACGCGAAGGTTAAAGTTAATGAAATCAATTTGTAATTTCGGCCCGCTTTTTTCACTTTTTCCACCACCATACCGGTAAGCATGGGATAAAGCATGATAAAAACGGCGATCATACTAATAAGTTTTATGTCCGTATGCTGAACTTGAAAATATATTCCGAAAAGTAAAGCCAAGACAAAATCAAAGGCAACATATAAATAAAGGCGTTTTTTTATATGTAAAAGTAATTTGCCAATCATCCTGATCTCCTTGAAATTTGAAATCACAAATCAATTTATCTAAAAAACGTGAACTTGGAAATTTTATTCCTGTTTTAATAAAATTCGTAACAAAAAATAAAAATGAAATCTTTTGGAAATATTAGGGAACAATTTTTTGTTACTCGGGAAAAGCGTAGGAACCGACCGAAACGGAAGCGAATGCACAATTGCAAAAAATTTGAGACAAGCTTGCGGGTTTTGCAGTTCGTAATCTTTCATAATATGACGGTTCGAAAAAAAATAAGCCGGATAAACTAAAAATCGTGCAAGTAAACTTGACACTTCAACATGATAATATTAAATTTGTCATCTGTGATTTTTTAATGGGGTGTAGCCAAGTGGTAAGGCAGCGGGTTTTGGTCCCGCGATTCGGGGGTTCGAGTCCTCCCACCCCAGCTTTTTTCTTATTCGCAAGCTATGGCTTGCTTTTTTTTATAAAGGTAAGTACAGCTTTGATCGGATTTTTTAGGACAACAAGGAGAACCATTACATGAGTGAATTAAAATTAGCCGCAGAAACACGTGAAGGAGTCGGAAGTTCGGTTGCAGGTAGACTGCGGCGACAGGGAAAAGTACCAGCCGTTCTGTATGGGGAATTCGAAAAGCCTTTTCATATTGCTTTGGATGAACACGATTTATCTCTCGGATTACGCGGCCATTATTCGATTGTAAATTTGACGATCGACGGCAAATCGTATAGATGCATTGTCCGTGATGTGCAATATCATCCGGTAACGGGACGCATTATTCATGTTGATTTCATGGGCATCAAAGCCAATCAGGCGGTGGAAATGGAAGTACCTATTGAGTTCGAAGGAAAACCGGCAGGTGTTAAGTCGGGCGGTATCTTCGATGAAATCAAACATGTGGTTAATATTTTGGTGATGCCCCGGAATATTCCGGATGTTATTCGTGTTAATGTGGATAATTTGGAAATCGGCGATGCTTTGCGATTGAAAGATCTGCAAAATGAAAATTATGAAATTTTGGGCGATCCGGAAGACGTGATTTGTCGTGTAGAAGCACCTCGCGGTATTGAGGAAGCGGAAGAAGAAGTGGCCGAGGAAGAAGAGACCGAGCCGGAAGTGATTTCCAAGGGTAAGGAAAAGGAAGAAGAGGAATAAGGATTTTACAGGGAAGTGCACGTTATATTCGGGCTTGGGAATCCTGGCAAGCGCTACCTTAATACTCGCCATAATATCGGCTTTATCCTCTTGGATTATATCCAATCAATTTATAAAGTCCCCTTTCGTGCAGGAAAAGGGGATTATTATTTTATGCAATTTGAACTGGAGCATGAAACGGTTCTTTGCGTTAAGCCCACAACTTATATGAACTTAAGCGGGATTGCGGTTCGTCAGGTTGTGGAGCAATTTGATGTTGATCTTAATAATATTCTTGTGGTATTGGACGACTTTCAATTGCCTTTTGGTACGCTGCGTTTTCGTAAGAAGGGAAGCGCGGGCGGACATAACGGATTGAAATCGATTATTGCCGAATTAGGCACCGAGACGTTCGCTAGATTGCGATTTGGAATCGGTGATGATTTTGAGGACCCGATCGATTTCGTACTTTCCGATTTTACCCCATCGGAAATTGAAGGTTTGAGAGAAGTGTTATTACCTGCGGCTCATCAAGGGATTGTTGTCTGGGTTAAAGAAGGAATTGATCAGGCAATGAGCCAATTCAATCGGCAGTTTTTTGAGGCAGATCTAACATAGAGAGGGTGTTATGACGCAGAATTTACTTTTTGCCATGGGAAGTGCTGTATTGGCGCTACTTTTTGCCTGGTATCGTGCAACCGGTATCAATAAAAAAGATGCCGGAACCGAACACATGAAAAAGATTGCCGGATACATTCGTCAGGGGGCAATGGCCTTTTTGGGACGTGAGTATCGGGTTCTTGTTTTCTTTGTGATTATTGTAGCCGCATTACTCTTTTTGGGAAACCTACATAAAAATACCGAATTGGTTGCTCTTTCATTTGCCGTAGGCGCTACCTGTTCGGCTTTAGCCGGTTATTTCGGAATGCGTGTCGCTACGGCGGCCAATGTCCGCACGGCCAATGCGGCTCGTAAAAATTTAGGCGATGCCTTGGTTATTGCTTTTTCCGGCGGCTCCGTTATGGGAATGAGTGTGGTCGGATTGGGTCTTTTGGGCTTAAGCACGCTCTTTGGTATTTACACGAAAATATTCGGTACGGATATGGCCACCCTGCAAAATACGATTGCCCCGATTATCAGTGGGTTTTCGTTGGGCGCCAGTTCCATTGCTTTGTTTGCCCGTGTGGGCGGCGGTATTTACACCAAAGCCGCTGACGTAGGGGCTGATTTGGTCGGTAAAGTGGAAGCCGGTATTCCGGAAGACGACCCGCGTAATCCGGCGGTTATTGCCGACAACGTGGGCGACAATGTGGGTGATGTGGCCGGTATGGGCGCCGATTTGTTCGAATCGTATGTGGGTGCCATTGTCGGTTCCATGGTTTTAGGTGCAACCATGAGTTTGCAGCACATGCTCATGCCCATGGTTTTGGCCGCTTTCGGAATTTTGGTTTCGATTGTGGGCACATTCTTTGTTAGAACCAAAGAAGGCGGCGATCCTCAAGCCGCTTTAAACAAGGGTACGTTTGGCGCCGGTATTTTTATGGCCATTTTATCCTATTTTATTATCCATGCTTTTATTCCGGACAAGGCATGGGGAATTTATTTTGCATTGATTTCAGGGTTGGCGGCCGGAATTTTAATCGGATTGTTGACCGAATATTACACTTCGGAATCCCGTAAACCGGCTCGTGCCATTGCGCATGCCTCGGAAACGGGTCCGGCAACGAACATTATCACCGGTCTGGCAACGGGAATGAAAAGTACAGCCTGGCCTATTACGGTGTTGGCCACGGCTATTGTTATTGCTTATTGGCAAGCCGGATTGTACGGCATTGCCATCGCCGCTTTGGGTATGCTTTCCACCATCGGTATTCAATTGGCGGTTGACGCTTACGGACCGATTGCCGATAATGCCGGTGGTATTGCGGAAATGGCCGAATTGGGGCCGGAAGTGCGGCAACGCACGGATAAGTTGGATGCGGTTGGAAACACCACGGCAGCGATCGGAAAAGGCTTTGCCATCGGCAGTGCAGCCTTAACCGCGTTGGCCTTATTCAGTGCTTTTATGACCACAGCAGGTCTTAAATCCATCAATGTTTCCAATCCGTTGGTAATGGCCGGATTGTTCTTC
>JALWEA010000243.1 GCA_027039465.1 Calditrichia bacterium
AACTTTTTTAATTTAGAAATGTCCCTACTAATTAGCAAAAGACAATAAGCAAACTCCGGTTTTTAAATTTGCCCTAAAATTCATAAATTAGTCACGGGTAAATTGGAGGAAAGACCATGGAATTTAATTTATCACCCGAAGAAAAACGCTATTTGTTACAATTGGCGCGCAATACCATTACCGCCCGGCTTAACCAACAACCGCTACCGGAGGCAAAGCCCATTACGGAAAATTTAAAAGTGCACACCGGAGCTTTTGTAACGATTAACAAGCGCGGGCAACTTCGCGGTTGCATCGGCTATGTGGAGGGTATTAAGCCGCTGTATCAGGCCGTTCAGGACCTGGCTTTATCCGCCGCTTTTAACGATCCCCGTTTCCCGCCGTTAACCAAAAGCGAACTGCCGCAGACCGAAATTGAAATCTCCGTTTTAACGCCGCTAACGCCGGTGCATGACATTTCGGAAATCAAAGTTGGCCGTGACGGACTATTGGTTAAGAACGGATTTTACGAAGGCCTTCTTTTGCCGCAGGTGGCCACGGAATACGGCTGGGATGTGGAAACCTTTTTAAGCGAAACCTGCATTAAGGCCGGTTTACCGCCTTCCGCCTGGAAAGACCCGGATACGGAAATTTTTAAATTCAGTGCATTAATTTTTAGCGAAAAAGATGAACAATAATACGCCTCCGATTTCTTTAAAAGAACGTGCTCATGTTGCACGACGGGTTACCTGGATCGGTATCGGCTGGAATGTCGTTTTAATAACCATCAAGTTTTTAGCGGGTATCTTTGGCAAAAGTAGCGCCCTAATAGCCGACGCTTTCCATTCCGTTTCCGATTTCGGTACGGATATCGCCGTGCTGCTCAGCGTTCGCCTGGCTAACCGGCCGGTGGATGAAACGCACCATTACGGTCACGGCAAAATTGAAACATTGGCTTCCATTGTCATTTCCCTTTTTCTGTTTTTTGTTGCCGTAGGCATTATGATTGACAGCGGAGTACAAATTTACCATTTTATGCATGGTAAACCGCTGGAACGCCCAGGTTTAATCGCCTTGCTAGCTGCTATTCTTTCCATCATCATAAAAGAAGGCCTTTATCGATATACACTTAAACACGGAAAGCGCATCAAAAGCAATGCCCTTATTGCCAACGCCTGGCATCATCGTAGTGATGCGCTGACTTCCGTTGCCGTATCTTTGGGCATTGCCGGCGCCAACTTATTGGGTCGGCATTTTGTTATTTTGGATCCGATCGCTGCCTTTTTAGTGGCCATTTTTATTTTGAACTTTGTGCGCAACTCATTTAAAGAATCCATTAACGAGCTACTCGAAGCTTCCTTGGGCAAAGAAGAAAACCAAAAAATTTTGGATGTGGTGCGTCAAACGCCAGGTGTTTTTTATCCCCATCAATTGCGCACCAGACGTATCGGTAATACCATTGCCATTGAAATCACCATTAAAGTCGACCCGACACTCTCCATTGTCCAGGCCCATGACATTGCTACCAAGGTGGAGAATCGGCTGCGTGAAGAGTTCGGAAAAGACATCTTTGTATCCACCCACATCGAGCCGTATTTCAAAAGCCAGCATTTGAGATAAATAAACAATTTTTTTTGCGTTTACTTTCATTCTTTTATTTGAGTTAGTTAAGTATATTTATTAATTTGTTTTCACATATCTCTGTGCAAAACACTCATTTAAACCAACAGAAAGGAGCTTTGTATGAAGCGTTTTCTACAACCGTTAACCTTGGGAGCGCTGCTATTATCCTTTATTGTATTTAGCTTCGCTCTCACCGTTCCGGCCGCCAATGCGCAAACATTGACGGAACAATTCACGGACGGAACGCCCGATTTGAATTGGGGCTTTAACAGCACAACGTATAAAGCAGGTGATACGCTGTACGTTGTCGATTCCACGGCTTCCAATTGGGGAAGCTATATCGGTGTTTTTGACGATCAGAGTTACACCGGCCTGCTATATGCCAAGGACGCCTACTATGAAAATTTTACTGTTTCAGCCGACATCTATCTTTATGGCCCTCCCAGCAGCGAAGCTCCGTTGTATGCTGGTTTAGCCATTAAAATGCTCAGCGATCAATTAAAATACTATCGTTTCATTTACCGCAATTCTTCTTCGAGCAGTCATGGTGTTTTAAAACTACAAGGCTATGACGGTTCAAGTTGGCATATTAGTAAAGTTTGGACTCCCGGTGTGGATTTTGACAGTGTACAGACCGGGTGGCACAATTTTAAAGTTACGGTAAAAGGTAATCAATTCTGGGCCTATTTTGACGGTAAAGCCCTGCCCGGTTGCCCGGTAGCCGACGATGATCAATTTATCGTTCAGGGATACCCAGGTATTTTCAAATACAACTCCGGTGATGCCAAAATTATGTTTGACAATTTTGAAGTTACACCGATGGAAATCACCCCGATTGCTAATATTCAAACGCCAACGGATCCAAACACCAGCGATGCTTCTCCGCTTGTTGATTCCGTTGTTACGGTACAGGGTATTGTTTCCGGCGTAAGTAAATACGGATATTTCATGCAAGATGATTCCGGTGCATGGAATGGCATTTATGTTTACACCGGAAACATCGCCGATTCTTTAAAACCGAATGTTGGCGATGAATTGATTGTAACGGCTCAGGTTGCAGAATATAAAAATTTGACCGAATTAAAAAATGTTCAACAAAGATTATTGGTTTCTTCGGGTAATGCTCCCTACAATCCGGTATTGATTACCGCCGGCGATTTCGGTGAACCGTATGAATCGGTAGCCGTAAAGGTTAACGATGTTACCTGCACCAATCCCGATTTGGGTTATGGTGAATGGGAAGTTCAGGATGCCACGGGAACCATGCGCATCGATGACTTGTTTTATCGGTTCACGCCTAAACAAGACACCCATTATAATGTTGCCGGAATCGGTTATTACTCCTATAGCAATTATAAACTGGAACCTCGTGATTCTACCGAAGTGCAAGAGCTTGCCCCGGTTGGACCGACCTTACCGCTTGAAGAGCATTTTACGAATGGCAATTATGATCTCCAGTGGCAAATCAATTCTTACCTAAAAGGGGCCGGCGATACATTATACATTGCCGACTCTACGGGCAGCGCCTGGGGAAGCTATGTCGGTGTATTTGAAGATCAAGCCTATACCGGTATTTTGGAAGTCAAAGATGCCGTTTTCCAAGATTACACCGTTTCCGCGGATATCTTCCTTTATAGCGATCCCAATCCCGATGCCGCCTTGTACACGGGTTTAGCCATTAAAGCCAAAGATGATGAAATACGTTTTTATCGTTTGGTCTATCGTAATTCGTCTTCCAGCGATAACGGTATTTTAAAACTACAAGGTTATGATGGATCAAGCTGGTACATTAGTAAAAAATGGTATCCGGGAACCGATTTCCCGACCATTAAAACCGGATGGCACAATTTGAAGGTTACGGTTAAAGGTAATCAATTCTGGGCTTATCTTGACGGCGTTCAGTTGCCCGGCTGCCCGGTAGAGGATAAGGACAAAATTTTGGATTCCGGATATCCTGGCATTTATAAATACAATAGCGGCGTTGCCAAAGTTTTGTTTGATAATTTTATGGTGACCGAGCCGCAATCCACTTTACGGCCTTATGACATCGTGATCAACGAAATTAACTACAATCCGGCCGGTACCGATACAACCGAATTTTTGGAACTGTACAACAATGACAATACGGAAGTGGATTTAAGCGGATACTATTTCTCGGATGGTATTACTTTTACCTTTCCCGACGGCGCAGCTTTAAAACCCGGTGAATTTGCGGTTATCACCATTGATACCGCCGCTTTCCATAAATATTACGGTTTTAGCACGCCGTATCAATTTTCCGGCGCATTAAGCAACAAAGGCGAAACCGTTGTTTTTAAGAATAACGAAG
>JALWEA010000244.1 GCA_027039465.1 Calditrichia bacterium
TGGGAGCAAAAACCACCGGTAGTTCTACGGTATCGGACGGCGCCAGACGAATGGAAGCGGGCAGATTCGGAATGTAAAAGGATTGTGTCGGGTCACCGACAACGGAAATCGAATCGATCACAACCGGAGCTGTGCCAAGGCTTTTTAGCAAAACAGATTTAACAGGATGGCGGAATATCGAAACCGCCCCGAAATCAATGGTATCTTCGGAAACCGTCAGAATCGGAGCAACGCCTTCGGCCTCAATATTCAAAGTGCGTGGATTAACAAATGGATCGTTGGAAAAAAATTGCACCTGCGCGCTTTGCTTGCCGACGGTTTTAGGACTAAAAAGAATCGAAAAATTCAGAGTATCCGTAAACGGACGAATGTTTTGCGGAAACTGCAAAACAGGAAAATGCAAATCCGATCCGTTGAGCTGTGCGACGTTAATCGAATCGATACGTAAATCGTAATCACCGCGATTGATAATTTTAACGGTTTGCTTCATCTGATCGAAAATAACCGTCGGCGGAAATTGCAGGGAATCGGGTTGCAATTCCATTTCCGAAGCTTTTACATTAACCGTTAAAGGCACTTGCAAAGAATCAAATCGTACATCATCGCTGTGGATGTTAAAGTACGCCTGCAAATGGCCGCTGCGCTTAGGCGAACAACGCAGATGCACGGTCAAAAAATCGTTTTGCGGATTAACGGTTAAATCTTGCCCGTCTTTCCACCAGACAAATGAAGCAGCATCCGAACCGGTCAAACTAAAGCGTTGCACATGCAAAGCCACATTACCGGTATTTTTAATTTTCAAAGTAAGAACCGAATCGTGCGGCGCAATAAGGGTTCCAAAATCCATTTGTTTCGGTTGAACCGCAAGATAAGGCGCAACTGCCGTAGCGTTTAAAGGAATCAGACGCACGGGATGAAAGGGATCGTTGCAGACTAAACGCAGCGTATCGACAAAAGAACCTGCCGTATCCGCTTTAAAATGAACGGACAACGGAACATCATTGGCTCCTGCGGCCAATTGAACAGGAGCCTGATTTTCAATCGAAAAAACGGAAGAGCCGTTTAACAGTTCCAGCGAATCGATGGACAGATCGGCATTACCCGTATTGCTTAGCAAGATCGCAAAAACCGAATCGCGCCCCACACGCACCGAATCGTAATTCACCTTTAATGGAGTAACGGTTAAAAAGGGCGCTAATCCGCTTCCGCTTAATGAAACCGATAGCGGCGATTCATCCGGATCATTACTAAAAATATGCAAGGTACTTTGATAATCGGCAATGGTGTCCGGCGCGAAATAAACGGTCATGGTGATCAAGGTGTCGCTTTGAGGTTCCAAAGTTTGCCTTGAAAGGCGATAGGTAAAGACCGGTGAATTCACCCGAATCGAATCGAGATGTAAAGTATCGGTGCCCAAATTGTAAATTTTTACAATGGCCGAATCCCTTTCCCCAACCGAAACGGAAGAAAATTGCACTTCCGTCGGTAAGACAAAAATATCCGCCACCACACCGCGTCCGGACAAAGCAACCGAGCGATTTTCGGCGCTGCTTTCAAGATCCAGTTGCGCATTAAAAGGTAACAGCCGCGCGCTACCGGGATGGAAAACAAGCGGAACGCGTAAACTGTCGGCCATGGGAATGGTTACAGGCAGAGACAACGGCAGCAAACTGAATTGCCCGGCATCATTACCGCTAATGGTAACGGAACTTACGGTTAAATCGGCGTCACCGTAATTTTTCAGAAGCACCGAACTTTGCACGGAATCGCCGAGGCTCACATCGCCGAAATCCAGGCTATCCGGCAGTACGAACAAAGGCCGATACCACTTGCGCGCCAGCGGCCCGCCGTAAGCACCCATATCGTTGCGCAATTCTCCCAAAGAAGGCGGAAAATATTTATCGTTGACTTCATCACTCGGATCTCCGGTATCGATGACCGGCGAGTTTTCCGAAAGATTAAAAATCGAAGTCGTGTCTGCAAACAACGGATCAGTCATCAAATTTGTAGCGCCAAAATTCTGATCCTGTACATCCGAATAAGTAACATCGGTGGTTCCGGACAAATTGTAAATCTGATTGAGCGCCGTATTGAAATACACGATGGAACTGTTGACCGTAATTTTATTTTGGCCTCCAATGCCCACAATACCTTCTTTTTGATTGAGGGCAATTACCGTATTAACGGCATTAAGTTCATCACCGGAGCCGGAAAGAAGAATGCCTTCGTTTTTATTGTGTGCGACAACTGAATTTTTTAACGTGATCTTACCCGCATTGGTGTGCACCCCATTATTCTGGTTATGGCTCACGGTGCAGGCAATCAAGGTCGCATCACCACCGTTGATGATTTCAAGGCCGTAACTGTTATTATTCCGAATGAAACAATGGGTAAGCTGCAAAGAGGCATTGTCAACCAAGACGCCGGTTGTGCCATTATCTTCAATCGATAATTGCGAAAAATCAAGCGAGCAATTATTAATTTTTAACGCATAATTCTGTGTGGCGCCGCTAATGCGGACATAAGAAATAACCGATTGTGAAGAAGAGCTGTTGAAATAAACGCCCTTCCACCCGTTTGTATTTCCGTCGGCTGCCTTAAAAATAATGGAATCGTCTGCGGTACCTACGGCCTTTAAAACACCCGAAACCTCGAAAGCATAGTTACCTTTAAATTCAATTTCAACGCCTGGTTCAATTGTTAGTTGCAGTACATTTATATCCCCAACGACCTGATAGGGGCTGCCTGCTTTTGTCCAAGTTTCGGTGTCAATAACGCCCGAAACTTGCGTCTGAGCTTGAAGAATGTTTATTAAAAAGAAGATTAAAACTGCAATTAAAGATCTGCGCATGTTGCTCAATCTGAATTTGGTTTAACGAATGTCCATTTATAATCTACAAAATTTAATATTAATGATTGCCCTCCGGCCAATTGGGCGGCAATGGTAATACCTTTTTCTTATGACCGCCTTCTTTTTGCGTACCAAGAATAATAGCGGTAGTTGCCGCCGCAGTGCCGCCAATGCTTATCCAAAAATATTTATTGCTAAAAAAAGAACCGTGTTTCTTTTTTATACCTTCCGATTTGACCATTCTTTTCTGTTTTTCGGATTGCACCAAAGCAATAAAATTCGGGGGATAATCGGTTTCGGACGGATTGAAATCGGGTTGGATATCCAGGATTTTATCGATCAGTTTTCGAGCCCCATCTTCATCGAGCATGGCACGGCGAATTTCCGCCAATAAAATCAGAGCCTGAAATTTTTGCTCTTTAGGTAAATTCTTTTCTTTGAGTAAAGAAAGCAAACGATTTTGCGCCTGTTCAAACTTACCGTTGGCATAAAGCGTCCGCGCCTGATCAATGGACGATTTGGCCTGTGGCTGCTGTTGAGCAAAAGATGACATGCTAAACATTAAAACCGTTATTAAGAGAGTCGCAACGAATGTAAAAGTTTTTTTATTCATACGCCCACGCATATTGAGTTACTTCTCAAAAACCGAAAACGAATAAAGCAATGGGACTTCAATCAAAATCCCCATTGCATAGTCAGGGTTTAATTTAAAAAAATTATAATTCTTATGTTAGTCTATCTGTAAAAAAAATGCAAAAAAAAGTAATAAAAATTGCCATTGATTGCCTTTTGCGGGTTAATAGCGAAGTAAACAACGGAAAATGTTAAAATGCGGCTAAAAAAATTAACGGATTCAGCGTTGATTCTCTGATAGTTTTGAAATATTCAATTCGGTGCTCTTCGGAGTTTTTTGGAAGTGCACATTAGAACCCAACATATCTCGAATGAAAGTTGTAAATCAAATGTCCCTACGGGACATCAATTTTTTTTATGGCATTTCTTTCCCGGCCAATAAATTGACGGGCTATTATCAAAAATTCCTGCGGGATTTTCACTTGATCAATTAAAGCATC
>JALWEA010000245.1 GCA_027039465.1 Calditrichia bacterium
TGAAATTTTACGTGATTTGCCGGACGAAGTAAAGCAGGACGATCGTTTGTTTGCCTGGCTCAAAGACATTTTGACGGTTAGTGATTTGATCAAATTTGCCAAACACGTGCCGTCACAGGAAGAAATCGAGCGGGTGAAAAAGGAAGCGGTGGATTTTGTGGAAGAAACGAAGATTGTCTTTATTGAGCCGGAAGAAGAGGAGAGTGAGGAAGAGGCGGTAGAGGAAGAAGAATGAAAAAGGAAAAAGGAAAAAAGAAAAAAGACAAATGACAAAGGACAAATGACAAAAGATGAAACTGTCATTCTGAATGGAGTCCCGAGAATCGGGACGGAATGAAGAATCCCTTACATCCGTTGCCGATTTGAAGTAGATTCTTCGCTGCGCTCAGAATGACAGATTGGAGAGAGAATGAAAATCGTTGAAATGGTGATAGATCAAAGTAGGAGGAACGAACATTGATCGACGTCAAAGGATTAACACGCTATTACGGTGAAAAGCGCGCCATTTCAGACGTCACTTTTCACGTGAACAAAGGGGAAGTTTTAGGACTATTAGGGCCGAATGCGGCCGGTAAAACCACAACCATGCGTATTTTAACCTGCTACATGCCGCCCACCAGCGGTACGGCTACCGTCGGCGGGTATGATATTTTGGAGCAGAGTCTGGAAGTTCGCAAAATCATTGGCTATTTACCGGAAAATCCGCCTCTTTACACGGACATGGAAGTTACGGATTATTTGAAATTCGTCAGTCAGCTTAAAGGTGTGGAAAAAGATCGGATCGCCAAAGAAGTGGATTCGGTGATTGAAAAAACCAATATCGGCGATGTGCGCAATCGCATTATCGGAAAACTTTCCAAAGGGTACAAACAGCGCGTCGGTTTGGCGCAAGCCTTATTGAATAACCCGCAGATTGTTATTTTGGACGAACCGACCGTGGGCCTGGATCCGAAGCAAATTATTGAGATTCGCCAATTAATCAAAGGATTGAGCGGCGAGCATACGGTGATTTTGTCTTCGCACATTTTACCGGAAATCGAGCAAACGTGCGAACGCGTGGTCATCATTAACGAGGGGCAAGTGGTAGCCGAAGACACCGTGCAAAATCTGACCAATCGCCTGCGCGGAGTGCAGCGCATTATTTTGCAGGTGGAAGGCAGCGAAGACAGCATTAAATCGGCTTTGCAGCCGTTGGCCGATATTCAGAATATGGAATTCTCCGCCAAGGACGAACAAATCCGGCAAGTGATTGTCGAGAGTCCCAAAGATATTCGCAAAGATTTGGCCAAGGCCATTGTCGGCAACGGATTAGGCTTGTTGGAGCTTTCTACGGAACGCTTTACGCTGGAAGAGATCTTCCTGCATCTCACTACAAAAGAGGAGGTGGCCTGAAAATGAAAGCAACATTCGCTATTTTTTGGAAAGAATTTAAATCCTATTTTTATTCACCCATCGGGTACGTTATTTTAGCCTTGTTCACGGCTTTAACCGGCGTCTTTTTCTATTTGTATTTATCCAGTTTTGTGCAGGCAATTTTTATGGACATGATTCGTTCGCAGCAATACCGCATGGCGCCACAAAAATTTAATGTGAATTTAATGCTTATTCGTCCCTATTTTTGGAATATTGCCCTGATCTCTCTGTTTACTTTGCCTTTGATTACCATGCGGTTGTATTCCGAAGAAAAGCGTCTGGGAACCGTGGAATTGCTTTACACCACGCCCATTACGCCAACGCAGATTATTGTCGGTAAGTTCTTGGCCGGATTGGCTTTTTACATTGTCCTTTTAATCCCGACCATGATTTTTAACGGATTGTTGTTTATTTACGGTAATCCCGAATTTTTACCGGTTCTGTCCGGTTACATTGGTTTGATACTATTGGGTTCGGCTTTTATCTCCGTCGGTTTGTTTATTTCCACCACAACCGAGAACCAAATTATTGCCGCGATTGGCGGATTCGGCCTTTCGCTCCTGCTATGGGTTGTGGGTTGGGGCGCCAATTTTGCCGGGCCGACTTTAAAACCCATTCTTAATTACATCTCCATCATTAATCATTTCGAAGACTTTGCGCAGGGTGTGATCGACACGGGGCACCTGGCTTACTACATCCTGTTCTGCTTTTTTGGTCTTTACATTTCGGTTAAAATGATTGAATCCGTTAGATGGAGAGCCTGATTTCAGGCCGGTGGTTAGTAAGACAAATTAGAATGGAGATCAAAGAAAAATGAAAAAGACAGATAATATCATAGGAATTGCGGGCATCGTATTTGTTTTTGCTGCGCTCATCTGGTATTCCATTAACCGGGTTTGGGCAGTGTACCATTGGATTCTGCTTATTGCAGGTCTGATCGGTGTGGGTTACTATATTTTTGTATTTTACAAAAACCGTAACAAAGCTATTTCCAAACGTTCGCTTAAATACGGCTCCAATGTTACGTTGCAGGTTATTGTCGTTTTAGCCATCATTGCCATGTTGGCGTTCATTTCAACCCGTCGTCATTTTCGCTGGGACTGGACATCTTCGCATTTGTACAGCCTGTCTCCGCAAACCAAAAAAGTGCTGGATAATCTGAAAAAGGACGTGAAAGTTATTGCTTTCTTTAAATCGTCCAATCAGCGCAATGCGCGGGACGTGCTGGATGAATACAGTTACCGCTCGTCGCACTTCAAATATCAGTTTGTCGATCCGGATGAGCATCCGGAAATCGCCCGTCAATACGGTATTCGCAGTTACGGAACCTTAGCCGTGGAATGCGGGCCAAAGCGCGAGTTGGTTAAAAAGCTGACGGAATCCAATTTGACCAATGCCATTATCAAAGTTACCCGCGATAAGGACAAGGTCATCTATTTCTTAACCGGTCACGGTGAACATTCCATTACCGATTCTTCTCCCGAAGGGTACAAGGATGCGGTCGATGCCATCAAAAAAGAAAATTATATTGTAAAAGAATTAAATTTAGCCCGCCGCAAATCCATTCCCGATAGCTGCACGGCGCTGGTGATTGCCGGGCCGAAATCGAACTTTTTACCGGGAGAACTGGATACCATTAAAGCGTATCTCGATAAAGGCGGGAAAGTGTTTTTGATGGTTGATCCGGATCATCCCAAAGATTTGGATGATTTTGCCGCCAAATTTCGTGTAAAACTCGGTGACGATATGGTGATCGACGTGAGCGGCGTGGGCCAGTTGTTTGGCGCCGGGCCTGGTATGCCTTTGGTCACCAGCTACGATCACAATAATCCCATTACCAAAGATTTCAATGTTATGACTTTTTACCCGTTGGCTTGCTCGGTTATTCCGATGAAGGACAAAGACGGTTACACCATTACCGAGTTGTTGAAAACATCGCGCAACAGTTGGGCCGAAAAGGATTATTCCAGCGGCAAAGTTAAGTTTGACGAAGGCCGGGATATCAAAGGCCCTGTTTCCATTGGCGTGGTTGTGGAGAAAAACCATGGTAAAAAGAAAATGGTCTTGGTGATTTTCGGCGACTCCGATTTTGCCAAGAACGGCTACTTTAAGAATCAGGGTAACAGTAATCTGTTCCAGAATACGATCAGCTATTTGGCCGAAGAAGAGGATTTGATTTCCATCCGGCCCAAAGAAATTCAGGATCGTCGTTTGACCATGTCGCAGGCGGATGTCAAAGGCCTGTTTTATCTGGTCGTGATTGCCATTCCGCTGCTGGTCATCATCATCGGAACGGTGATTTACATTCGCCGGAACCGATGACGGAGGGGAAGTTAAGGGTTAAGAGTATAAGGGTTAAGTGTGTAAGAGTTAAGAGTTAAGTGAATATGTGGTGAACGTGTAATCGTGTATTCGTTAACCGTATATTCGTTAAGTACTGATTCGGTGGTAAAGATGGTAAGCACGTTGAAGAAAAACCAAATTCCGAATAACGGATATACGAATAACG
>JALWEA010000246.1 GCA_027039465.1 Calditrichia bacterium
ATATGAAAAAGCTTACCGTCCTAATTTCCATGGTTTTACTGTTCGGCTTAACCGTTATGATGAGCAGTTGTACCATTGCAAAGATCAGTGGAAAAGGATCCATGCCGTTATTGCTCAACAATCCGCCCGAAAAAGTAAAAGTAATTTCTCACTTCACCGAAAGTAAAATGATTACCTTCGACTACACTAGTTCCTTCGATGTTTATGAAATTATTGCCGACCGTCTGGCAAACTCCGACGCCGATATGGCCATTAATTTGACCATTACTATCAAATCGGATGTGGGAACGTTTTTTGTAAACCTGTTTACCCTTGGGTTAGCCAATGCACGTACGGTTCAGGTGGAAGGCGACTTTGTGAAAAAAGTTGGCGGAATGGGCGCATTGTTGAAGAATCATGAAGTATTGGGCGTTGCCACAAATGCGAAAGAATTGAAAGACGTGGTAAAACAATTGGCTGCCAACGGGCAGGCCATTCGCAATATTGTGCGGCAAAACGGTAAATTTTTGGTATTGAATTAGCAGCGGTCATCTGACTGATTGCTATCAGTCAGATGACAAATGTTTTTGGACTGATAGCAATCAGTCCAAAAATCAAAACCACTTTCAGCCCCTGCAGAGTTCGTTTTTTGCAGGGGCTTTCTTTAACAAAACTTCCTCTCCACCAAATTTCCTCTGCCTTCTTTTCTTTTACTCTTTTCTCCTTTAAATTTGACACTTATTTTTTACCTTTATATTTTAATTGTTTTGAGAATTCTGTATTTTCTCTTTCGGAAACGGAAACGCACTTTGCAAAGGAGCTATCGTGGATGTCATTCGTCTAAAGAACATGATCTTTTACGCCCACCACGGATATTACGAAGCCGAGCGGGAATTGGGTCAAAAGTTTGAAGTGGATATTGAAGTTCAATGCGATTTTAAACCGGCTGCCGAAAGCGACGATCTGAAAAAAACCATGGATTACCGTAAAATTTACGATATTTCCAAAGAAATATTTGAAAATACCAAATTCAAGTTAATCGAAACCGTTGCCGAACGTATGGCCAAAAATTTATTGCAACTGCCCGGAATTACCAACGTGCGCATTCGCGTCCGCAAGCCGCACGTTCCGCTTAACGGTTTGCTGGATTATGTCGAAATAGAAATTTACAGGGAAAAGCAAAACCCGTGATTTACTACATCGGTTTGGGAAGCAATTTGGGAGATCGTTTGCAAAATTTGCGCAAAGCAAGGCAATGGCTGAGTAAGCAAGGCGTCGTACAAAAACAATCCTCCGTTTTCGAAACGGCGGTGTGGGGCAATGTCGAGCAGAACGCATTTTACAACGCCGTCGTTCGTTTCGATAGCCATTTGCGCCCTTTTCGCTTGTTGCGCAAATTAAAAGCATTTGAAACCGAGTACGGTCGAAAAGTAAGCGAGCTCTGGGGCCCGCGCATCATCGATTTGGACATCCTTCTTTGGGACGGAAATGAAATCGATAATGCCATATTGTCCGTTCCCCACCGATATTTGGAAAAACGGGCTTTTGTTTTATATCCTCTGGCAGAAATCGAGCCGGAATTAATTTTACCTTCCGGCATCAAAACGCAGACACTTTTGAAACAACAATTTGTTGGTGAACAAATAAAAAAAATCGCTGAAGCGTGGTAGGCGAATATGTCATTAAAAACGTTACGTTACATCGCGATCGAAGGAGTAATCGGGGCGGGCAAAACGACTTTGGCCGATATGCTGGCCAAAACATTGGGCGCGAACTTGGTTTTGGAGGAATTCGAGGAGAATCCTTTTCTTGAAGAATTTTACAAAGATCCGGAGCATTATGCTTTTCAAACTCAGATTTTCTTTTTACTAAGTCGCTACAAACAACTACAAGCCTTGCGTCAAGTGGATTTGTTCAATCAAAAAGTAGTCAGCGATTACATTTTCGAGAAAGATCGTATTTTCGCCACGCTCAACTTAAACGAAAAAGAAATGAAACTTTACGACGGTATCGCCCGTTTGATCGAAAAAGAAATTCCGAAACCGGATTTGGTGATTTATTTACAGGCATCCACCCGACATTTGATGGAAAACATTCGCAAACGCGGTCGGCCTTTTGAAAAAGACATCAGCTACGAATACATCGATGCGCTAAACGATCTTTACAACCGTTTCTTTTTTCACTATGATAAAACGGCGCTTTTGGTCATAAACACGGAAGAAATCGATTTTGTTCACAACGAAGATGATTTCAAAGATATCCTAGTACAGATAAATCAGCACCCTGGCGGAACACGATATTATGTCCCGCAAAAACATAGGTAACAAAATGCGTTATATTTTACTGATTATCTTAGGTATTGTTTTTTATAAATTTTTCGAATCTTTGGTCGATAAAAAACAAACGCCTGTCAAAGGGCCTAAAAAGACAAATAATGATTCGTTTCAGAAAAAATACAAAGATTTAATCGAAGATGCAGACTTTGAAGAACTCGAAGACGATTCCGAAAAGTGATTCCCCCATTGAAGAAATGTTGGAAACGCTCCAGAAAGAAAACGAGCGTCTTTCATCATTATTAAATGTGGCCCAATCACTTTCCAATGTCATGGATATTGACGAACTGCTTTTTAAGATCATGGAAGTGGTTCGTCATCAATTAAGCGCCGACCGTTGTACCGTTTTTTTAGTGGACTCGGAGCGTAATGAGCTTTGGTCCAAAGTGGCACACGGACTTAAAAACGAAATCCGTTTTCCCATTGGTAAGGGTATTGCTGGATACGTGGCACGAACCGGCGAAACATTAAACATCAAGGATGCCTATTCCGACAGCCGCTTTAACCCGGAAGTGGATAAAAAGACCGGTTACAAAACCCACAATTTGTTAACCATGCCCATGCGCAATAAGCAGAATGAGATTATCGGCGTTTTCCAGGTCCTTAACAAAAAATCCGGTCCTTTTAACGAAGAAGACGAAGAGCTGTTGAACGCCATTTCGTCGATCGCCGCTTCGGCCATTGAAAACGCGCAGCTTTACGACGAACTGCACAAATCTTTTGTCAGCTTTATGGAAACGCTTTCAACCACCTTAGACGCCCGCGACTACATTACTTCCGGTCATTCGCGCCGGGTCACCCTTTACGCCGTGCAAGTGGCGCGACTGATGAAGTTGCCCAAAGAAGAAGTGGAATTAATCCGCTATTCCGCCCTTTTGCATGACATTGGCAAATTAGGGGTACCGGAAATCGTTTTATTCAAAAATAAAAAATTGACCGAGGAAGAATACAATATCATTCGACGTCACGCCGCTTTAAGTCGAAGCATTTTGCAAAAAATCCACTTTCAGCGCCATTTAAAAGATATTCCCGAAATCGCCGCATCGCATCACGAAAAAGTGGATGGAACGGGATATCCCCAAGGATTGAAAGGCGAACAAATTCCTTTGGGCGGAAAAATTTTGGCGGTTTGTGATGTGTTCGACGCGCTAACTTCACGTCGCCAATACAAAGACCGTATGGATATTGTTGAAGTCACTGAAATTCTGGATCGGGAAACCGGTACCGCTTTCGAACCTTACGTTGTTTATCAATTTAAAAATATTACTCTAAATGTTTTAATCGAGATTCTGGAATTCGGGCACAAAGGCGATTTCAATCCCGAAGACTTGAGCTTGCTACGAAATTTCACCCTAAAAGATTTAACCCGCATCGGACGCCATGGCGCGGAAAACGAAGAGGAACAAAGAGCGTGGGAAACTTTCCAGTTCTATTACCAACGCAAATATAAAGGAGAATAGAAAGACGAAACCGGAGATCGGCTTTACGGTAAAACATGAATCAACGAATTTTTTAATAGATGTCTGAATTCAATCTTCAAGCGTTTAGTTCGATTTTTATTCTTTTTTATTGAACCTTTTTTAAAGAAGTCTTTTTAATCCTACGGATA
>JALWEA010000247.1:0-3331 GCA_027039465.1 Calditrichia bacterium
CGGACTTTGCCGTTAATCTGCACGACAATTTCCACGGTATCTTCCTTAAGAAATTCTTCCTGATATTCGGGCCATGGTTCGTAAGCCAGCGTTTTTTGGTGTCCCAACCGTTGCCAAAGCTCTTCGGAAATATGCGGCGCAAACGGACTGAGCAATAAAATAAACGGTTCAAAAACACTCTTCGGTCGTTTTTCCCATTTGTAAGCTTCGTTTACAAAAATCATCATCTGAGCAATGGCCGTATTAAAAGCCATCTCATTGATATCTTCCGTAACCTTTTTAATCGTCTGATGCAAAATGCGCAGTTGTTTGGCATCGGGCTCGTCATCGGTCAACAGAGGATGTAACGTATCGCTTTCTTCATCAACCATCAACCGCCAGACACGATTTAAAAATCGATGAACACCTTCTACCCCTTTCATACTCCACGATTTCATGTCCTTCAACGGGCCCATGAACATTTCGTACAAACGCAAAGAATCGGCGCCGAATTCTTTAATAATCTGATCCGGATTAACCACATTACCGCGGCTTTTGCTCATTTTATAAGCGCGGGCTTCTATTTTGATTTCCGGATGATCCTTTAAAACAAAATAATCACCTTGTTTTTGTATCTCGGCTTCGGAAAGCTTTTTGGTCGATAATTTTTCGCCGGTTTCTTTATGCGTACCGTCCGCATTGACCAGATCCGCAGACACGGGACGACCCTTTGAGTCCAAATAAACCGTGTATTCCGTCTCGCCTAAAATAATGCCCTGATGGACTAATTTCTGAAACGGTTCTTTGGTGGAAACCACACCGATGTCATACAACACCTTGTGCCAAAACCGCGCGTAAAGCAAATGCAAGACCGAATGCTCCGCACCGCCAACGTAAAGGTCAACCGGCATCCAATATTTTTCCTTTTTAGGATCAACAATTTTTTCATCGTTGTGCGGGTCAATGTAACGCAAGTAATACCAACACGAGCCCGCCCATTGCGGCATGGTATTTAATTCACGGCGGTAAACTTTCCCGTTAATTTCCACATATTTCCAATCATCCGGCGCACGTGACAACGGCGGTTGCGGTTCATCATCCGCATTTTCGGAAGGACGCGGTTTGAAATCTTCCATGGGCGGTAATTCAACCGGCAAGTCCTCTTCCGGCACGGGTAAAATTTCGCCGTCTTCACCGTACAAAATGGGAAACGGCTCACCCCAATAGCGCTGACGGCTAAATAGCCAATCGCGCAATTTGTAATTAACCTTTGCCCGACCTATCCCCTTCTCTTCAAGCCACTTGGTAATTTTCTTTTTGGCTTCGGGTACCGGCAGACCGTTAATGCTGAATTCTTCATTGGCTGAATTCACCACAATACCGTCGCCGGTGTAAGCTTCTTTGGAAATATCTCCGCCTGAAATAACTTCGCGAATGGGAATGTCGTATTTCCTGGCAAATTCGTAGTCGCGCTCGTCGTGTGCCGGAACGGCCATAATGGCTCCGGTTCCGTAACTGATTAGAACGTAGTCGGCCACCCAAATTGGAATTTTTTCATTGTTTACGGGATTAATGGCGTAGCCTCCCGTAAAAACGCCGGTTTTGTCTTTTTGTAATTCGGTGCGTTCCAAATCGCTTTTTTGCGAAGCTTTTAATTGATATTCTTTCACTTCATTGCGATGCTCCGGCGTGGTCACTTTATCCACCAAAGGATGCTCGGGCGCCAATACCATGTACGTAGCACCAAACAACGTATCCGGCCGGGTTGTAAAGACGGTGATTTTCTCCTCCAAGCCAACCACGGGAAAATCCACTTCCGCACCTTCGGAACGACCGATCCAGTTGCGTTGCATTTCTTTGGTACTTTCCGGCCAATCCAGTTCATCCAAATCTTCCAATAAACGATCGGCATAAGCCGTAATCTTTAGCATCCATTGTCGCAAAGGACGACGATACACCGGATAACCGCCGCGTTCGCTTTTCCCGTTAATGACTTCTTCATTGGCTAAAACCGTACCCAGGGCCGGACACCAATTGACTGGAACTTCTGAAATGTAGGCCAGGCCTTTTTTGTACAATTGAAGGAAAATCCATTGCGTCCATTTGTAATATTTGGGATCGGTCGTATTGACTTCGCGATCCCAATCATACGAAAAACCCAACGCCTTTAACTGGCTGCGGAATTTGGCGATATTTTTTTCCGTAGTGATTTTGGGATGGGTTCCGGTTTGAATGGCATACTGCTCCGCAGGTAATCCGAAGGCATCCCAACCCATGGGATGAAGCACGTTAAAACCCTTCATTCGTTTGTAGCGCGCCATGATGTCCGTAGCCGTGTAACCTTCGGGATGCCCGACATGCAAACCGGCGCCGCTCGGGTAAGGGAACATATCCAACACATAATATTTCGGTTGATCGAATTTATCTTCCGTACGAAATGTTTTGTTTTTGTCCCAGTATTCTTGCCATTTCTTTTCAATTTTGTTAAAGGGATAAGCCATTGTTACCAGTACCTCATTTTGTCTGTTAATGTCGATTTAAAAGTGCCTAAGATATTAAAAAAACATTTATTTTGCAAGAAAGGATCGTCCTTTTGTTCAAACGTTTTGCATTAGAAAAAATACTTTTAAATTGTCAACGAATATAAGGGAATTGTCACCTACCTGATCGGAAAGGCGGCAGCTTAATTTCATATTCACCTGATGCGATACAATTTTTTTAACAACGGACGTAACGTATTATTCCAGCGTTTGTAACCTTTTGCATTCAAATGCAATCCGTCTTTGATGAACAGCTCGGGATCGGGCTTTCCGTCTTTACCGAGCAAGACGTGCGCCAGATCGAGATAAAAAAGATTGGGATTGCCTTCATTAAATTGTTTGATCATTTGATTGGTTTGTTGCATCTGAGCCCAATCTTTCCAACGCAAAATACTCGGTTTAATTGAAATAAAAACCAATTTGGCTGAAGGGAAATCTTTCGTAAACCGGTCAATAAAAGTTTTATAATCGGCAAAAACTTGTTGCGGCGTTTTGCCGTAAGCAATATCGTTGTCTCCTTCGTAAAACACAACCACAGCCGGATCGTATTTTTTCAACAACTCATCGTAATAATACAAAACATCGGACAAGTGCGATCCGCCGAATCCCCGGTTAATAACCGGAAATTCGGGAAATGCCTCATGCGTAAACCATTTCCGAATACTTGAACTTCCTAAAAATAAAATGGCATGCTTTGGAAAGCTGTTTTTCTTGTCGTATTGAATGAAAGCATTGACCTCCTTTGCGAAACGTTTCGGATCGGGATTTTTCTTCACGGAGGTCTGTGCAAAAAGATTTACCTGAGCGATTAA
>JALWEA010000247.1:3341-3920 GCA_027039465.1 Calditrichia bacterium
AAAAACAGCGTCAAAAATTTTCGCATGTTCATTTTCCTAACCTTTCTTGGCAGCATTCAAAATAATCGGAATTTGTTCCAGTATTTTTTCCGGATCGTAAGGCTTTTCGATAAAAAACAGATTGCTCAAACGATCCATCTGTTGCTTAATCTCCGGTTCAATGAATCCGCTGGTTAAAATGATCTTTACATCGGGATTCATCCGTTTGAATTCTTTGGCAATCGTTAAGCCGTCCTTCTCCGGTAAATCGTAGTCAAGAATCACCAAATCAATGTTCTGTTGAATCTGTTCGTAAATTTCGACGGCCTTATCTCCCTCAAAAACCGAAGTTACTTTATAACCATGCGTTTCCAATAGATGAGATAACATTTGGCTCAGCAAAACGTCATCTTCGATCAGAAAAATGCGGGCGCTGCCGAACAGCAAGTTTTTATTGATTTTTCTCTTCCATTGACGCGTCGGAATTTTTTCTTTGACCGCAGGTAAAAAGAGATGAAAGGTTGTTCCCTTCCCCACCTTGCTTTCCACATCAATAAATCCGTTCATACTTTTAACAATACCGAAAACAACGGACAACCC
>JALWEA010000248.1:0-8283 GCA_027039465.1 Calditrichia bacterium
CTACCATGTCCTTTTATTTTTTTCAAGTCATGTACTCAAAAACCGGAAGAGCCAAGATTGTTTTCTTTTTTAGATGCTTCGTAAAAATTTGACGGATTAATTTGAAAGGATACTTATGAAAGAAAGTTTAAGAATTGGAAAATTGGTTATTAAAAATTTTTTTGATTATTATGAAGAAGTTGGCCTTGATGATGAAAATGAATTCTTTCCTATTCTAAAAGTCATTATTTCGGCAATAACCGATAGTCAGGAAAATAAGATTAAGAAGGAAGAACTTGAAAAGCAATTAATAGACTATGCGAAAGGAATCTATATTTCGCTATGGTTGATGCACGCTGAAGAAAATGACGAGGAATTCGACCTTGACCTTGAACAAGAGGAAGCTGCGAAAAATTTTGAGAATATTTATGAGAATGTATAATACCTGACTTAAAAAGCTATTATTTAAAAGTATTACTTTAAACTGATTTTAGGGAAGAAGTAAGAGTAAATGATAATCTTTATAGCAGGTGTTAGCGGGGTTGGTAAATCTACCGTTGGCGAAAAGTTAGCGAGATTACTTGGACGTCCCTTTTATGATCTTGATGCAGAGGTAGAAAAGTATTATGAAACATCTATTGAACGTCTTCAGAAAAAATTTCTAACCATGTATTCCTTTCGGGAAGCGGCGGCAAAAGTTCTTAAATATCTTCTGAATAAAAATGAAAGTCGAGATGCTGTCATTGCTTTACCGCCATCCGGATTAAAATATGCGTATTGGCGCGTTGTTAAACAAACGAATCATATTTCTATCGTTTTAATGGATAATGCCGAGAATATTTTAGAGAGAATTCGATTTTATGATGAGGATTCCAAACCGATTGAAATGAGTTTAACAGAAGATGAAAAAAGATATCTTTTAAAAGAAATTAAGAAAAATATTAGCTTTTATAAAAGTTCATATCAGCGCGCTCATATTGCCGTGAATATAGCAGGTTTGAATGCGGATCAAGCTGCTTTTAAAATAGAAAAGATATTGAAAGCATATCTTTTGAAAAAGAATTTGAAATCTATGATGTAAGCTGGGAAATTCCGGATAGTAAAATTCATTCATTTTGGGTTAAAGTGGAAGGTGATGCGGCTATCGATAAAAAGTCTTCTTCCTCGATCACGGATTATCGCTTGGAACAAAATTACCCCAACCCTTTTAATCCAACAGCAACGATTACTTTTAATTTGCCAAAGGCAGCGCAAGTGCAGTTATCCGTTTTTGATTTGCAGGGACGCAGGATACGCACACTGGTGAGCCAATCCATGCCGATGGGTTGGCACCAAGTAAAGTTGAAAAGAACGGATGAATCGGGTAATAAAGTGGCTTCGGGCGTTTATCTTTACAAACTCAAAACCGGAACATTCGTGCAAACACAAAAAATGGTTCTAATGCAATAAATTCTTGGGGAGCGGAAATGTTTTTTTTCTTCGCTCCTTTTTTTTATATTAATTCATGGATTTTGCCAAAAATAACAGTCCAAAATAAAGACTGACAAAGAAAATTCCTTTTATTTCAAAATGAAATTTTTAAATCAATTAGGAATGCTTATCAATAATAAAAACTATAGAACATACCTGCAGGTTTTTAGCATCGCGTTAGCTAACGGATTGATGTCTAAAACCGAAATCATTGCATGGGCGGATAAAATTCTCGAAGAAGAAAATGATTTTGATGATATCGTCATTGAGCTATCACTTTCAAAAAGTAAAAGTACCGATGAAGTGGTAACCATGCTAAATCGATATCTTGATTTTAAATTTGGTAAGCTATCGGCCCGCATTGCATTGGGTATGTTACATAAGTTATACGACAGCAGACAAATTTCTTTTAAAGATGCTTACGAAATTCTATGTTGGCTGGCCTGGGAAACAGAACTAACGCAAGAAGAAAAAGAGGCCATAACCCTTATCGAACTTGATTATCAATGTGCTGAGGATGAAGTATTTGGAACAATGGAAGACGTTGAAACAAGTGTTTCGGACTTTTTGAATATTTACAGAGAATTTGAACTTTACAATTTTGATACCGCCAAAAAATTAAGCGAGAATATTGATAAAAGAATCAACGAAATATTTTATTTAATAAAGAAAAAATGATAATCCGTTTTACGAATTTTCATCATTAAATGAGGCGTTAAATAATGATGCACACTAAAACTAAAAAAGAATTAATTAAACTTGCTTTGGAAAATATTGTTCAAAAGAACAAAATAAAGAAGCTTAAAAAATTCAGGGGCAAATTGGATCTTGATATTGATCTCAACGCATTGAGGAAACGATGATGCAAATCTTTAACAATGGTTACTTTGAGATCAATATTATTTTCAAATTAAAAAACAAAATGATTGTTTTATATTTGGCGGGGAAAAAGGTAAAAAAATTATCCTTAAACTGAGCAATTAAGTTAGTAAATCTAAAAAGAACCTTCCATTGCGAGGTCAGGGACTATAGCCACACCATGGATTATTAAAATATTGACATGAATTAATTGGAAATTAGGAACTGGGAACTGGGACAACAACCATATCCAGAAAATCAGGACGTATCGAGGGACGTTCACGCCACAACATTTCAATTAAAGACTCGTACAATAAAAACCGCACCAAATAAAAAAAACGGCAGCCCCGGATGAGCCGGAACCGCCGCAAGGGGGAAATTGCTTCTTCCCTATTTAATTAGTGTCATTCGGCGCACCAATTGATGACCGTTCCATTTTAGTTCGTAAAAATAAATACCCGAAGGAAAATTGCCGGCATTCCATTGAATCTTATATTGCCCGGGCGCCATGTTTTCATTAACCAACGTTTGAATCTTTTGCCCCAGGGCGTTGTAAATCGTTAATTGCACATGCCCGTTCTCACCAAGGACAAAGGGAATCGTCGTAGTCGGGTTGAACGGATTCGGATAATTCTGTTCCAAACTAAATTCCTTGGGCAAAGCGGTCGGCGTATCGTCAACACCGGTGGCTTTGGTATCGGATGTCAGGGCCACTACCCCATTCAGAGATTCCGTTTCGTAGGTCACCGTATTGGTATTGGGATCGACCGTCGCATCGGATACTACCTGCCAGCTTTGCGTTTCATCGTTCCAAACGCGCACCTGAATGGTCTTTTCATTCACGCCATAGCCCAATTCCTGAATTCGATTGTAATGCAACTGAATTTTGGTTTTATTGGCAAGATGCATCATGCCGCCGTAACCGTTATTCGTTTGCAACATGTTTTCTCCCATGGGATTAAAAGCCGCAATTTGAAAGGCGGCAAAGACCTGCGCATCATTCGGTTGCGGTACATCCTGCGGCATGATTTGTACCATCTGGAAAATCATTTCATTCGGGCCGTGGAAGTTCCGATCCCAGCCGGGATTTAACCAAAAACCACTCAAACTATCGTACGGGCAATAAACATGATGGCGACGTTTGTCATGGCGTTTCACACGAAAGGCGTGTTTGTAATGCTTCCAAATGTTGGCGTCCATCCATGTTTGACCGTTTAAATCTTTAACAAATACCATTGGAAGCCGATCTAATCGTTCGGCCACAAATCCTACGATTTCCACCTGATCTCCGGCAGCGGGACGTTGCAATGAATCCGGCTGGTACCATGGCGGCCCGAAATTCAAGAAATAATCCGGCAAGCTGTCGCCATTGGTATTCAAATAATAATGCCAGAAATGAAAGGTGGAATCCACCATAACCGTGCCTTGCAAAGTATCCAAAGGCAAGGAGTCGTTAATCCAACCGAAGGCAAATCCATGGCGATTGTGACGGGCAAAACGCCAGTGATGCATCTTGCGCGCCCAACGCAACCAGAACGGATCATACGGGTCGCGCCAGAACTGGCCGTTGATTTCGTACACAACCAATACCTGCAAGCTATCGTAGCTGGAATCACGCACACCGCCGGTAATCGTTACATAATCTCCGTTTTGCGGACGAACCGCCTGACTGCTGTCCGGCTGATACCACGGCGGGCCGAAATTCAACCGATAATCAGCCACCTGATCACTGTCCGTATCTAAAAAATAGCGCGCATGATGACCGACCGTGTCAACAATGGCCGTTCCACTGACTGTAATTTCCTGCAAAACCCGAATCTGCGCCTGGGACTGCACGACCAGCAGCAAGGCTATGGCAGCCACTAAAAATGTAAACCATTTCTTACTCATAAAGCACCTCCTTTGTTATTGCGCTTTTGGTTCACTTCGTTTTAAACGGTTTAACGTTTTAAAAACAATAATTGTGCCATAATTTTGATGAGGGGTAAAAAAGCGCATTTTAAAGGACGGCAACACCATTTCAGTGCATTCTTCATGGCAACAACTCTCATAAAAACAATAAATTAAAAGCTACTAAGGAAAATAATAAAGTTGGAAAACAATGCGGAAATTGAATAAGCGTGTAAAAACAGGTCGTCCTTCGGGTCGTTCGATTCGACATTTGGGTCGAAAAAAGTAGGATTTGAAGGGAGGCCGGGAACCATGGCTGGCGCCACGGATTATTAAGATGGTGACATGTATTAATTGGGAACTAGGAACTAGGAACTGGGAACTGGGAACTGGGAACTGGTACGGCAACCGTGTCTCGATACGATCCCGCTGGCGCGGTCTCTACTCGACAACCGGTTGCCTTTGATCGCGTCCGGTTCCCGAGTGATTCTGCCGGACTTGTAGGGGCGAAGCATTTCCCTAACAAATAAAGGAATAATCGATGCTTTTGGTTGCACAACATTAAATTTTTTGAATTTGAAGCTTCTTGACGGAAATGCTTCTCCCTTACTTCGGACAACGCAAGATAACAGGCAGAATCGTATCGAGGGACGGACGCGCCACCATAAGTTAATAGTAGGCGATTAACGATTCAACGTAAAGCGTTCGCCTAGGTAAAGGCGGCGCGCTTCTTCGTCATTGGCCAAATAGTTGGCGTCGCCTTCTTTGAGGATGTGCCCTTCAAACAGCAAATAAGCGCGATCGGTAATGGAAAGGGTTTCATGCACGTTGTGGTCGGTAATTAAAACGCCGATATTTCTGTTTTTAAGTCCGTGAACGATATTTTGAATATCTTCCACGGCAATGGGATCGACCCCGGCAAAAGGTTCATCTAGTAAAATGAATTTGGGATTGGTGACCAAAGTACGGGCGATTTCCGTACGACGCCGTTCGCCACCAGACAATTGGAAACCCTTTTGTTTGGCAATGTGGGTAATATTCAATTCTTCCAGAAACTGTTCTGTGCGTTTTTTACGTTCTTCTTTGGGAACGCCGATCATTTCCATAATGGCCAAAAGATTCTCTTCTACCGTCAACTTGCGGAAAATGGAAGCTTCCTGGGGCAAGTAAGCCACACCTCTGCGCGCGCGACGATACATGGGCATTTTGGTAATGTCTTCATCATTTAAATACACCTTGCCCGCATTGGGACGAATCATACCGGTAATCATGTAAAAAGTGGTGGTCTTTCCCGCCCCGTTGGGGCCAAGCAATCCCACGATTTCGCCTTGTTTCACATTGATGGAAACATCATCCACCACCTTACGTTTGTGGTAAATTTTAACCAAATGCTCACTGCCCAAGATGGCCCGGCCATTATTGTTTGTCTTCAACTGCCGCCTCCTTTTTAAACTGCTGCGGGTAATAGGTGCCTCTGGCGCCTCCCAAAATGGCAATGCTATCCAGTTTCCCTTCTTTCATAAAGATTTTAATCGTGTCCGCCGTGGCAAAGTTGGCTCCTTTATCTTCAGCGGTTGAGTCTTCGATAAAATACAAACTACTGGCATTGTCGATGGCCACAATGCGCCGCGGTTTTTTGTTGTGAATGTAAAAGTAAATTTTCTTGCCTTTCAGAATATCATACTCGCCGTTCGCGGAATCCGCCAACGATTTGGCCATGGCATTTCCTTCCAATAGAATGCTTCGCAATTTTAACGAATCGAAATAGACGGTCATAATATCGGAACGCAATTCGCTGTCCTCATACCAGGCAAGCGGATGGGAACGTAAAACGGCAACTTCATCATCCAAATAATAGATCGCCGTATCGCAGGTTGCCTTCAATTTTCCCTGATAAATGCGGACACTGTCATAAGCATTGGCAATGCGTTGCGAATCTTTCTTCACATATTTCAAAATATCCGCGTAAATATTAAGCGTGTCGTTTCCAGTAGAATCCCATTTCATCAAATGAGCGTTTTGCCGTACTAAGCTCGTTTTGTTATCCGGATTGTATTGTACAATTTGTCCCCAGATGCGGGTTAAATTTTCCCGATTAAAAATAAACACATCGCCTTTGGCTTGCACGCGACCGCTTTTAAAATTGTATTCCAGATAATCGGCAAACAGCGAATCGTTTTTGCTCTTTATTTGCACATCGGAGAAACAATTGGCCTGACGGGTTTCCCAAAAATATTCAATGCGTTTGGCGCGAATGGTTCGGTGCCCGTCGGTAACTTTAACCTGCCCTTCAAAGTCGATGCGTTTTTTTTGCTCATGGGGCACAGCCCGATCGCACCACATTTGCAGTGAATCCTGTTCAAAATAAACATTTCCTTCAAAAATGCGCAACTCTTCGCCATTTACTTTTTTGCCGATGTGCCGATCGGCATGAACAAGCTGCAATCCTTTTTCGGAAGCCTGTTGCGTGAAAAATGCCATTACTGCCACAAGAAAGACCGTGCGAATCATCTGTTACTCGATGTTTATTTTCTTGGAACTCTTACCGTGCGGATTTTCAATCTCGTAGTTCATCAAATCCGGGCTGGATTTAAAACGATCGCCGTACAAAGTATCGCCCTGATCGGTGGTTAGCATGATCGGAATATCGGAATAAATCTTTTGCGTTCGGTTGTCCCATTTCAACGTATCCGTGTGCAAAGTTAAGCCGCTATCCGAAACCACAACCACATGACCGTAAGCTTCCATGTTTTGGTTGATGTCATTAACTTTGCCGCCCAAAGCCGTTAACACCGATTTATGATGCCCTTGTTCGTCGTAGAAATCCACCTTAATGGAATCGTCCATCAGGGTAAGATTCTTTTTGGAAAACTTTTGTACATGGCCCGCTTTAAGCACACCAACCGTTTTTCCGTTACGCGTGATCAGCACCGTGGCATTCCAGCTCTCCTGGTCGGGCAATTCCTGCGTATTTCCGGTAGCTTGGTTTGCTTTTTGATCTTCAGAGCTGCAACTCCAAAGGCCGGTGGCAATAACTGCCAATATTATTAAAACGATATTGTATTTAAATTTTGTGATCATAGCGTTTTTTAACTCCCTTTAACTCAAGCAGGAGATTCAATCATTTAATGAAACTTTTGAAATATTTATTTGCGATTTAACTCACCCCCTCATTCCCCCTTTCTTCTTCGAAGAGAGGGGGACGCAATCCGTTGATTAACATAGGCTTATCCATGATTAGTGGGAGAGTAAAAATCAGCATCGAATATTCATAATTTGAAAAAAATCCTGAAATTAAGGCATTTTTTACGGTTTCTCAATTTTTGTATTTTCTCATGCGCTGATGCCCTGCTGCATCAAATCGTGTAAATGAATGACTCCGACCAATCGTTCGTTTTCGTCTAGAACCGGCATGGCAATAATGCGAAATTTCTCCATCTCTTTGTAGGCAATAGCCGCCAAATCATCCCGATAAATGAACTTGGGATTGGGATTCATCACCTCTGTTACCGGGATGTGGAAAATATGTTCCGTTCTTTCAATCAACCGGTTCAGGTCTCCGGTAGTGATGACGCCGTGCAAATGCATGTCATGATCCACAACCGGACAAATGCCCCTTTTGTGGGCCATTTCCATGATGGCTTTTTGCATGCGGTCTTCTTCAAAACAATAAGGTAAATTCTCATCGGTTTCCATAATATCCGAAACGCGCATCAGCAATTTTTTACCCAAACTGCCGCCCGGATGCAAAAGGGCGAAATCTTCTGCGGAAAAACCGCGCGCCTCCAACAAAGCCACGGCAAGGGCGTCACCCAAGGCCAACGTGACCGTTGTGCTGGCCGTCGGCGCCAAATCGTTGGGACACGCTTCTTCCCTAACCCCGATATCCAGCCAAACCGCGGCGTATTTGGCCAAAGTGGAGTTTCGATTACCCGTCATGGCAATAATGGGAACATCCAACCGCCGAAACGATGGTAAAAGATGAATGAGTTCCGAGGTTTCCCCGCTTTTGGAAATGGCGATGATCACGTCGTCTTTGTGCACCATGCCCAAATCGCCATGCACACCTTCGGCCGGATGCAGAAA
>JALWEA010000248.1:8293-12334 GCA_027039465.1 Calditrichia bacterium
CCAAAGTGGAAGAAATCTTTCGTCC
This sequence comes from Calditrichia bacterium, assembly GCA_027039465.1. Classification (GTDB taxonomy): domain Bacteria; phylum Calditrichota; class Calditrichia; order Calditrichales; family Calditrichaceae; genus Caldithrix. The sequence continues at coordinate 8,319 of JALWEA010000248.1, forward strand.
GATGGCACCCGATTTACCCATGCCCGTAACAATCACTCTGCCCTTGCAATTCAAAACAATCCGTACCGCTTCGGCAAAGCGCTCGTCAATGCGATCTTCAAGCGCTTTTAATTCCTCCCGCTCGATGCGAATGACTTTTTTGCCGATATCGATAATTTCAGCGTTGTTCATTTCCACCTGCGACAATGCCTCCTACTAAAATCGTAATCGAATCCGTCCCCTTGGACGCCATTTGATTGCGTGCAATGGCTTCCGCCTTTAAGACGGTTTTGCCGACCATACCGTCATCCAAAGTTAATTGAAATGTGTAAATTTGATTGGCTGCCTGATCGCTTTTGGCCTGCAACCGGCCGTTTACGTAAAGATTCACCAAAGCAATCCCGTTGGCATGTTCGGCCTTGACGTCAACAGCAATGGTTTGCCCGACCGTAAAATAGGCGTTTTCGGACGGATGCAAAATATTGACCACGGGTTTGGAAGTACTGACAACCAATATTTGCCGCTTGGGCGATTCCGTCGTTCCGTCCGAATTACCCACCGTGACCCACAGATGGTACAATCCGCCCTTGACAGGTGCAATCCAAAACACCGAATCCTGATCCGTTGGCGGCATAAAATTCCCGCCGTCGGCGTACCATGTGAATTCCAACGGCCCGTCAAGAGGATTGGTCGCGGTTATTTTGGCTAGAATCGTATCCTGCGGCATCACCTGATCCTGCGAAACCACCACGCCCTCCTCCGACAGTTGCGGCTGATGCTTGGGATTAAACAAATCGTTGACGCCCTGACATGCGCTAAAAATCAAAAAGATTAAATTTAAAAAGTAAAATGCTTTCTTCATTGCTTACCAACATCCGTATAGCGTGTCTGATAAACGGTTAATTCATCATCGGATACCAGAGCTACCACGACTCTATCGGGTAAATCTTTAAAGTGAAATCTTCCGGCATCCACTGTTTTGTACGCCCCTTTTTTAATATCCGGAACCGGAATGCCCGGCCAAACCAGTTTCGTGACCACATTCAAATGGAGCCCCCACGCTTTGTCCCACTCCTTTTTCAAAAAAATCACCCGCAGCCGTTTTTGTTCCACAACATGCATCCCCAAACCGGCCACAAGACACTTAACCTGCAGCGTGGTGTCGTTAATAAACGTAATTTCGGGCTGTAATGCAAAATAATTTTCCTGACTGATTTGTTGTAAAAACAGCGGTTCGACTTGTTGCCGTAACGATTGTGCATTGTACGTACCGCTAAAGCGATACTGCGCGCCGTTCAGGTACACATCCGGCACACCGCGCGGCACATCATTGTGCTGACTTACGTAACGATCCTGCAAAAGTTGAAATACCGTCTGATTGTCGGGCGTATTGTAAGGGTCATCATAAACGGTCGTGTCCACCTGCAAATCCCGATGGTATTCGCAGACAATGAAATCCGCGTAATATTTTTCCTGCAAATTCCGCAGACTTTCCAAAGCCCAGCGATTGTAAGGCGACGGATGAGCCGTATTGACAAAAGCTTCGACCAAAACAGCGCTGTAAGTCAGACTTTTTTCATTCTCGGGATCAAGAGGGTTATCTCTTTCCAAATTCTTGCAGCCCGTCAAAAAAGCAAAGGCCAACAAAACGAGACTAAAAATGAAGCGCGAGACCAATGTGCACCTCCTTCCCGTTTTGTCGAAACACAGGCTGCCAGCTCATTTGGGATGTTTCGTCAGAAGCGGCTTGAATCTTTTTTGCAAACCGGTTATGGATAAAAGAAACAAGTGCGGCCGCAAAACTGCCCGCGGCAACCGTCCAAACCGCATTCCGCCATTTGTAAAGGCGATTGGCTTTATCGTAAGCCGGTTGAATTCTGTCAAGACGCCGCTCGTCCGTATAATCCGATTGCGCTTTGGAAAATTGAGAATTTAAAATATAGGCGGATACGGCAGTAGCCAATGAGGTTGCAAAAAAATAAAGCGTGGGATATTTGTTAATCGCGACTTGGGTTTGGTATTTTCCCCAAGCCGTTAATCGGAATTTAATATTGTTGGCCAAAAGCCCGACAATCTCTTTGAAATGTTTGCGGTCCGGCGCTTCCACCCGCTCGACGAGGACTTCCCCGTTTTTCACGCGCGTTAAATGAGCTAAAATAACATAGCGATGCTCGATCTTTGTAATAATCCCGCTGATCAGCACATCGGTTCCGGCTAGTTTGCCTACCTGCTCCGCTTTGGAAGAATCATTGATCAATCCGCTTAATGCCAAGTGGTACTCTTTCATGATTTCATTCAGGCGAGTCCGTTCAACCAGCACAAGGTCTTTGGATTGGCTTAATTCGGACGAGAGGTAATCGGGCAGATTACGCGCCCAACCGTCTAAAACCAGATCATGGGTTTGATTCTCAAAATCCCCGACGGCCACGCGCAATTGGGCCTGCGCCGTCTGTACCGTCACCAGAACAACAACAAATACAAGGAATCCGTTAAGCAATGTTTTGAGTTTCATGGCTTATCTCACTTATATTAATGTTGGAAAAATACAAAATTCGGGAACGTTAAGCCAAGAAATTTAACGGATTAAGTTTAAAAGCGGGAACATAGGGTTAGAAATCATCAAGAGATAATTTATTCATTAAAAATATGTATTTTGTTTAATGCAAATCTTTTAATTTCCGCGGAAACAAGTACCACGGTATATTTTTCACCTGACTGCTCAGCGCCAACTCTTTATCATATACGCTTATCAAAAATTTATGTAACTTCTTTTGCGAATCCGTAAAGGAATCCAAAAAACGATAATCCTTCTTAATGATATTATGTTTCATTTTAATCTCGAATAAATACATTTCACCGGCTTCGTCAAGCAGCAAATCAATCTCGTTCTTATTTGAATCGCGATAATAAAACATTTCGAATAAAGCCAAAGCATTTACTTTGTATTTTAGCGCTTCAATAATAAGAAAGTTTTCAAAGACCGCTCCGGCCATAGGTCCGTGGAGCAGCGTTTCCGCAGTCGGATATTTTAGCAAGTAGGTCAACAGGCCCGTATCCGTAAAATAAATTTTAGGACTTTTAACAAGCCGTTTGTTCAAGTTACCCGAAAAAGGGCGTAATAAATAAACAATCCGGCTACTTTCCAAAAGCGATAGCCAATTTTGAGCTGTGGTGCGGCTAATTCCGCAGGCGGAGGCAACATTGGACAGATTTAGAATGGAAGCGGAACGTGCGGCCAAAAGGCCCATGAATCTTTGAAACAAGGCTACATCATGAACCGATTTCAACTGGCGAATATCGCGCTCAATATAGGTTTGAAGGTAAGAACCGTAGAATAGGCGTGCATCGACCTGATGAACCGCCGGATCGGGATAAAATCCTTTGAAACAAATATCAAATAATTCTTTTAATTTTAGAGAATCCGAACGTTTCATTTCTTCTAGAGTAAACGGAAGTAACTCCAAAATGGCTGCCCGACCGGCCAATGACTCCGATAAATTTTGCATGAGATTAAAAACTTGCGAACCGGTAAGAATAAATTGGCCGTACCGATGGCGATCTTTATCAACCGCCATTTTAATGTAAGGAAGAAGCTGCGGAACATATTGTATTTCATCTAGGATAACGGGCAAATCAATATTTTCCATAAAAAGTCCGGGGTCCTCAACGGCGTTTTGGCGCAATAGCGGATCATCAAATGTAATGTAATGGTAATCAGGATAGTTGTGCTGTAATAACGTCGATTTGCCCGACTGTCTGGGGCCGGTTAAAACCACAACCGGGAATTGCTTAATGGCGTCTTGAAGTTTCTTTTCAATCGCTCTCGGATAATATTTCATAGCCTTAATTTACAAATATCTATGCAAATTGCAAATTTTAATTGCAATTTACATAGATAGAAACCGTAGAAAAGTTAATTTACGATCATTGGCTCACCCCCTCATTCCCCCTCTCTTCTTCGAAACTGAGCTTTATACACACAAAGCACCGTGGGCTATGGGCCGTCTCGAGAAGAAGATGTGAAAATTACATACATC
>JALWEA010000249.1:0-9887 GCA_027039465.1 Calditrichia bacterium
TTAAATTCCATGGTCTTTCCTCCAATTTACCCGTGACTAATTTATGAATTTTAGGGCAAATTTAAAAACCGGAGTTTGCTTATTGTCTTTTGCTAATTAGTAGGGACATTTCTAAATTAAAAAAGTTACAAAAACATTGGAAAAGAAGAAAAATATGGAATTAACAAGCGCTTTAAAAAAATATTTTGGCTACGATCGTTTTCGCGAACCGCAGGAAGAAATCATTCGTCATGTTTTGCAAGGTAAGCACGCTTTGGTCATCATGCCCACCGGCTCGGGCAAATCCATCCTTTACCAACTGCCCGCCCTTTTGCTGCCGGATTTAACACTGGTCATTTCGCCTTTGATCGCCCTGATGAAAGATCAGGTGGATGCCCTGCGTAAAAAAGGCATTGACGCCACTTTTGTCAATGCTTCTCTAACTAGGAAAGAACGCGAGAAACGCTACGAGGAAATTCGGCAGGGCAAATACAAACTCCTTTACGTAACTCCGGAACGCTTTCGCAAAGAAGATTTTGTGGAAATCATTAAGTCGCGCACGATCAGCCTGTTTGCAGTAGATGAAGCCCACTGCATCAGTGAATGGGGCCATGATTTTCGACCGGATTACACCCGTTTGGGCGATATTCGGGAGCTATTGGGCAACCCGACGACCATTGCCTTAACCGCCACGGCAACACCCTCCGTTCAGCAAGACATCATTCAACAATTGCATTTAAGCGATGTGCGCATTTTCCACGAAGGCATTGATCGGCCCAATTTGTTCCTGGGCGTTAAGGATGTTTGGGAAGAGGAAGAGAAGTTAAACATCATTCTTGATTACATCAAGAATCTGAAAAGCGGTTCGGGCATCGTTTATTTTTCGCTGATTAAAGACTTGTTGAGGATGAGCGAACGCTTGCGTAAAGCCAAAGTGCCGCATTTGGTGTACCACGGGAAGCTAAGTTCCGGCGTGCGTAAAAGCATTCAGAACCAATTCATGCAAAACGATCGACAGGTGGTGCTGGCCACCAACGCTTTTGGCATGGGTATCGATAAGCCGGATATCCGCTTTGTGCTGCATGCCCAAATTCCGGGTTCGTTGGAATCGTATTATCAGGAAATCGGGCGTGCCGGACGGGACGAACAACGTTCGGATTGCATTTTGTTGTACGATCAGCAGGATTTAAACATTCAATTGGAATTCATTCGCTGGAATAATCCTTCGGCGGATTTTTTTCATCGCGCCTACCAGATTCTGCACGATCATTTGGAAGAAGTAAATGCCATGGGCATGGACTATTTCAAAGAGCAGCTGACCTTTAAAAATCGGCATGACTTTCGGGCGGAAACGGTGCTGGCTTTGTTTGATCGTTGGGGCGTAACCGTCGGCAGTATTGAGGACAAGAATTTACAGTTGATCGGCGAGCTGCCGGAGCAATGGCTGGACGAGGAACATTTGGAGCGCAAGCTGAAAAACGAACAACAGCAGTTGTACAAAATGATGCAATACGCCAAACTGGAAACCTGCCGCAAAGCCTATATTCACGAATACTTCGGCTTAGAGCACGGCGATTATTGCGGCGCATGCGATAATTGTTTGAAGGAAGAGCGGTAAACGGAATGAGGGAAAAAGCGATGCTTGAAGCAAGACTTTCTTTTATTCCCGCAATCTAACCCCTTGAAATTAGCTTCTCAGTTGCCTATTTTATTTGAGTCCGTTTTATAAGGCAAAATCCGTATTATGTCCAAACCGTTACGCAAAATCTATCTTTTCTTTGCCGTATGTTCCTTGTTGATGGCATTGCTGGCTACGTTTATAGTCTCTCAAAAAATCTTGCCGTATCGTTTAAAATTAGTTGTTAATAATGAGTTGGATTGCAAAACGTTGGGGCGTTTTATTTTTTACGATTTGGATCATGACGGCTTCAAAGAACGGATTGAAATGCTTAAGGAGCCGTTGGATCATTATTATTACATCAAAATCTATCAGGATTATAAACACGGGCTGATCGATCAATTTAATTTTAGCCATGAAATCGTCTTCTACGATCCGGTTTTTTATGACATAAACCGTGACGGATGGGATGATTTGTTTGTTTTTTCAAACAACGATGACTCGCTTTACCTAACGATTATTGATGTCCGTCATGTAAAATTTCTGCAAAAAGAACGACCAATTTTGGCTGCCTCGCCAAAACGAAAAGGAAAAAAATGGGACATTCATTCCATCATTGCTCATTTTACGGATTTAAAGAATACGGGGCATCCGCAATTGCTAATGTCTTTAAGTACGGGCTATGCCAAGCTGCCGCGCTGCTTATGTTTGTATGATTTGCAACATCATAAAATCACCCGAAGATTTGATCATCACATGGGGGCGGCTCAATGTGCTGTTACGGATCTGAACAAAGACGGTTTCAAAGAGATTGCTCTCGTTTCGGTTGCAACCAATAATTTCCCGCCGGATGTGCCACTCAGTGATGCCTATTCCTGGTTTGTTTTATTGGATCATCAATTCCATTACCTAAAACCACCTCTCAAATTGGGAGGGAAATTCACAGGGACCGCCGTACAAACAATTGCAAATAACGGGCAAAATAATCTGTTAATCTGGCATGTAAGAAATAAAAGCGAGTTTATGATTGTTGATTCCACATTTCGAGTAATAGCGGAAAAAGAATTTGAAAGGCGTATCCGAAGTTATGTTCTTGACAAACAGACAAACCCGCCCGAGATCATTGCCACATTACAAGGCGGCTATGTTGCGACCCTTGATGCGCGATTAAACCCTCTTTCCCAAAAAGAAATAAAAGGGGTTCGGGATATTTTTTATATTAGTAAAAGCGGGAATTTTATCGGTGATGAAAAATCCGAATATTTCTGTTATGATAAAAGCGCCTTCTATCTTTTTGATCGTTCCTGGCAATTACTAGCCAAATATCCGCTTCAAAAAAGCATATACATTAGAGACATTTATTTGCTGCCAAAATCGGGAAAAGCTGTTCCTGATATTGTGGTCGCTGTGGCTAATGGTTTTATCCTGTTCAAAATAGTCCCTGAAATTTTATATCATAAGATGACCTATCTTTTTCTTTCGATTTTAATCGGTATTTTTGCGATTCTTACGGGCGGTTTTTGGATCATTGAAAAAATCAGACAATATGTTTTGGCCTTTTTCTTTTTACTCAGGCAATCGGATAATGCCATTGTCCTACTCGATTATCGAGGGCGCATCATATCGGTAAACCAAAAAGTTAATCGATTTTTAAGGTTGGAAGTTCCCATCGGCAGAGGGGATCATTTCAAAGACGGTTTTAAGCAGCGACCGGAAATTGTGAAATTATTGGAAGACATTCTAAACAAGCCGGAGCAAATCCAGAAGCAATTTTCTTTTGAAGATGCTCAAAATACATTTGTCGGTTCAGTTACCGTTACCCCGTTTTTCAGCCTCTTTAATTTCGTATTTTCCTATTTGATCGAGATAAAAGACAGCACGGAACAAGTATTATTGGAACGCCAACGCAACTGGCAGCGCAACGTGCGTAAAATGGTACACGATATTAAAACGCCTATCGCCGGAGTTCAGTTAAAATTACAAATGCTTTACCAGAAAATGGCGGATAAAAATTGCGACGGTCGGGAAGATGTTTGTCAGGAGTTGGAAGAAGCGCATGCGGAGCTGAAGCGCATTCGCAATATTGCACAGGAATTTTTAAAATTCAGCGATCTGGAAAAATTGTCTGTTTCCGAAACCAATCTCGCGAATTTGCTCGGACGCGCCCTTGCACCTTTTGAGTTTTTTAAAAACGATCGGCTGGCCATTGATGTCAAAATCGATCCGCATTTACCGCAAACGGTTTATTGGGATGAACGACAAATCGAGTTGCTTTTACATATTTTGATCGAAAACGCCATTGATGCGGTACAGGGTGAAGGTAAAATCAACATTGAGGTCAAACCTGGAGCCAAGATTAAAAAATCGGCACAGCCTTGGATTGAATTCCGAATTCAGGATAACGGCGTCGGCATTCGCCGCGATATTCGGGATAAAATTTTCGAACCGCATTTTAGCACCAAGCAGGAAGGCAGCGGCATGGGCTTGTCGTTTGCAAAACACATTGTTCAGCAGCATGGGGGTGAGATTGAGTTTTTCTCCGATGAAAAGAGCGGCACGTTGTTTATTATTCGTCTTCCGGCAAAAGTTACGGCATCGGCATAACGCCTCTATCCTGCAACATTCAAAGGTCCAATATGTTGCAAAGATGAAACAAAGAATATTTCGAATCAATTGCTTTCAGGATTGGACAAATGGTTGTGTTGTAGATTATTGGGGAGATCATGGGCTTATGGTTTGACACTTTGCAATGGATGGCAAAGTGAAATAGGAAAATAAGATTATGTCCTATATTTTGAAAAAACATATTTAAGCTATTGATTTTTGAATAGTAATTTTTGTATTTAAACCCACCCCCCTTCCCCCTCCCTGCGGCCGCAGGGAGGGGGAGTTAGAGAGGGTGGGTCAAAAGAATGCATTTTTTTACCACAAATTCCAGTGTTAAGGGCATAATCATTAAAATTCCGTTGGAATAATTTTTGTTCATCCCTTTAAACAGCACAAATTATTTGGGGGAGCTCATGTACAATGTTCTGGCCATTGATGATGACATTAATTTTTTAAAAAATTTAACATCCGTATTACGCTATAATAATTACAGAACCCAAACCGCTAATAATCCTTTTGAGGTAATAAACTTACTTCAAAAGGAACGTTTCCATTGTGTTTTGCTGGATGTTCAAATGCCTGGCATGGACGGGCTTTCTTTACTCAAAGAAATCAAAGAACGTTTTCCCGCCATTCCGGTTATCATGGTTTCCGGGCGCAGTACTTTGGCCGTGGCCGTTAAAGCCATTAAGCAGGGCGCATTCGATTTCCTAGAAAAGGGGGCCGACCTTGATCGCCTGCTGATTACACTCAATAACGCCATAGAATTTTACAACTGGCAAAAGGAACGGGATGTACTCATCAATGAATTGATCGGTCAATATCGAATGGTTGGTCAGAGCTCGGCCATGAAAAAAATCTTTAATCAGATCGATTTTGTGGCGCCAACGGACAGCACGGTTTTAATTACCGGAGAAACTGGCGTCGGCAAGGAATTGATCGCCAGGGCGGTTCAGTTAAAAAGCAAAAGATCGACCAAGCCGTTTATCCGGATTAATTGTGCGGCTATTCCCGAAACACTGATTGAAAGCACCTTTTTCGGTCATAAGAAAGGCAGCTTTACCGGGGCCGTAAAGGATCAGCCGGGAAAATTCGAATTGGCCGACGGCGGAACCATATTTTTGGATGAAATCGGTGAATTGCCCGTGCAGGCTCAGGCCAAGTTATTGAATGTATTGCAAGACGGAGAGATCGAAACCATCGGCGCAACCGAGAGCAAAAAGGTGGACGTTCGGGTCATAGCCGCCACCAATAAGGATTTAAACGCATTGATGGCCGAGAAAAAATTCAGGGAGGATTTATTCCATCGCCTGAATGTCTTTCATATTCATGTGCCTCCTCTACGGGAACGAATCAAAGATATTCCTTTGTTGGTTGACCATTACCTGAAATTTTATGCCGAAGAATACAATAAAAAGATCTTGGGAATTTCTCCCGAAGGACTAAATATTTTGCTGGAATACGATTGGCCTGGTAATGTGCGCACTTTGAAAAATATTCTCAGCCGGGCGGTCATGTTTGCCCGGAGCAACATCATTTCGTCCGAAGAAATCTCTTTGGCGCTTGAGATGGACGATCATAAAACATGGTATTCCGGGAAGTCGATGAGCTTATCGGAATTTCTTGAGTTTCAGGAGAAGCATTTTTTGCGGCAGACGTTGCTTATGTGTAACGGAAACAAGCAGATGGCCGCACAAAAATTAAACGTTGACCGGGCGACTCTTTGGCGAAAATTGAAAAAGTACCGCTTGGATTTTGAATCGTGAAAAAATTTGTGGCGTTAGCGGAAGAGGCGGGCTTGGTAATGCGAAACGTTTACAAACCAGCCAGATAAGGCAAAAAATGTATGAGTTTTATTTTAAAAAAGGTTTATAATAATGAGTGAAATTTACAATATTTATTGCGATGAAAGTTGCCATCTTGAGAATGATAAACAAACGGTGATGGTCTTAGGAGCTGTTTGGTGTCCGCTGGAAAAAAAAGATGAAATTTTCAGGAGAATTAAAGAAATAAAAATAAAACATGGTTTAAGTAGCTCATTTGAAATAAAATGGACAAAAGTTTCGCCAGCAAAAACGCAGTTCTATCTTGATATTATGGATTATTTCTTTGATGACGATGATCTGCATTTTAGAGTAATCATCATTCCTGATAAAAATAAACTAACTCATGAAATTTATAGCCAAACCCATGACGAATTTTATTATAAAATGTATTTTGATATGTTAAAGGTGATCTTAAAACCGCAAGCCAAATATAGAATTTATTTAGACTACAAAGATACTAGAGGGGCAGAAAAAGTAAAACGCTTACATGATGTTTTGAGTAATAATTTGTATGATTTTTCTCGTCAAATCATTGAACGTGTTCAAACCGTTAATTCAAAAGAAGTACAGCTTATTCAACTTGCTGATTTATTAATCGGAGCTATATCTTATGTTAACAGAGGATTATCCTCTAATTCTGCAAAAGTAAAATTAGTTAATAGAATGTCTAATCGATCTGGATATTCTCTAAAAAGAACGACTCTTTTACAGGAAGAAAAAGTTAACATCTTTCGATGGAGGGCCAGGTAAAAATGTCGGCAAATCCAGATTGGCTTCCAGATTTAATTTTATTAGAAGATTACAATGGAAATTGGGATGAATATCTTCATACTATTTATAAAATTTTTTACAAGGATTTTGTCAAATCAACACCTAAATACAGAGGAATTAAATTAGCGCTCAAGAAACATCCTATGATTAATGGCAAAGAAGCAACATTCTGGCATATAATTTCAAAAGGACGTAATGAAAACGAGAGAATTCCAGATTTGAGAAGATGTGAACGAATACGATGGCCAAGACCTATCATAGAGAATGATAAAGATCCTGTTTTAAAAGTTTGGCAAAACAGAAGAAAAAAAGATACACGTATCTTGCTCTGGTTTGAGGATGAAGATTATCTAGTAATCCTATCAGAAAGAAAAGGATATTTACTTTTATGGACGGCCTATTTAGTTACCCAAAATCATCGAAAGAGAAAATTACAAAAAGAATATGAAACCTTTCTAAAAGCAAAAGCCGCTCCTGAATAGGAACGACTTCGTTACTCCTTCTACGCATGGTAGATGAGCTAAAATGTAAAATAATAAAAATAAATCAAAAGTCAATAGTATTGACAAGAATATAAACAATTTCCAAATAACTAAAACAATTAGGGGGACAAAGCAGAAAAACAATTCAATTAATAATCCCGTAATATTTGCCAAACTTGTAATTTTAATAAACTAAAACTCTTCTTCTTTCCCAATCCCCTACCGCCCTGTTCTTTAAAAACAGGAACGAAAACCGTCCGGTTAAAAAGTACAGGCAAAGGAAATGCCTTCAACCGCTATAAATACCATCTCACCCGTAACGTTCCTTCAGCGCAGTAAAATCATCTTCTTCGTTTGCGCAATTCCTTCCTCGCTCTTGAGCCGGTAAAAATACACGCCCGAAGCCAGCCGGTTGCCGTCAAAGCGCACGCGGTGCGTACCGGCCTTTTGTTTCCCGTTAAGCAAAGTGCTAATCTTACGCCCGTTGAGGTCAAATACTTCCAATGTTATGTTGGCCGTCCGCTTTAAATCAAATGAAATTTCCGTTGTTGCATTAAACGGATTCGGATGGTTTTGTCGCAATGTAAACGTGGCGGGTAAAAAGCGATCCGGATTTTCAATACCGACCGGTTCGCTTATCAAAGCCGTCCAAACACTGGTTTTGGAATGATCTTGCTTGACCCAAACCGGGTAAACATGCCCGCCGTAAGCGGTAATGCCGATATAATCTCCCAAAAAATAATCGGAATCGGCAACAAAGGGTTCCCGATTGATACGGAAGTCGGTAAACGTTTCGCCGCCGTCAACGGAACGGGACAAATACACGTCGGTGGTATCACCCTGACGCCCGCGACGATCGTAATAGACCACATACAAATAGCCGGAAGAAGGATCGATGGTCGCCCAGGGCAGAAATTGTTGTGCACGACCCGTGTCTTGGTTCACCTTTATCGCTGCGCTCCAATTCTTACCCTGATCATTCGATTTAATCAAAAACACATCCGTATTGTCTTCTCCGTTGCGTTGATCCGAGAACACAACGTAAATCGTGCCGTAAAATTGGGAACTCTGGCTGGTGTCGCACAAGGTTTGAGGCAGGCCGTTACAACGCCAGAGACCAGGAATACTAAAATCCCAACCGCCAGGCTGCTCGGCAATAATCTTGTCTTTGCCGAAAGTCTTACCGCCGTCCAAGGATTTGTCGAACCAAATTTTATCCAAGCCCGCCCAGCTAATGTAAATTTGCCCTTCCGGCCCAACGGCAGGCACGGCGCCTTCCATCGTACTGTCCTCATCCGAGCAATCACCGGCAAAATCACTGATGCGCATGGCCGGAGACCAGGTCGTACCGGAGTCCGATGAATACGAGAAAAAGATTCGGCTGCTGTCATCTTTGGTAACTTCTTCCGTTTGCGGAAGCTCATCAAATCGCGTCCAGCTCAGATAAAGATTGCCTTTGTAGGGCGAAGAAGTCAGGTCGGTGGCAAGCCATTCTTTGTCCTGAAACGTACTCGTATCCTTGCCTGCATAACCGGTGAAATTAAATGTTTTGCCTCCGTCCTCGGTGCGTTGAAGCGCAATACGATCCAAAACAATATTCGAATCGGCATTGTAAACCAGCATGGTTAAATAACCCAAACCGCGGTAGTCAAAAATAACGGACGGATCGGAAAAGCTGCCGTAAACCGAGCTTTGATAATGTTGATTCCACGACAGGCCGCCGTCATAGGAATAATAAACTTGCTTCCCGTTGGAAGCCACCATGAGATTTAACGGATCCGCAGGATTGACCGCAATGGCAATTTCGGGATGATAGGTTCCGTAAACGCTGACCTTAACATTTTGAGGAATGGTTTGGGCTTGTACCAATACGATGGTCAAGCAGAGAAATAAAAGGGATCTCATATTGCCTCCGGCCGAAAATAGTACTTTGCTTCAACGGAGCGTGCAGACAAAGAAATGAAGGATCATCCTTGAAAGGGAATTTAATGCAAGAAAAAAGTCGCAAACAATTTAAAACTGTTTCGGGAATTGCTCAATGCGCTTTGCAAAATGGCATAAGGATCAAGCAACAACAAATCCTTTTTAGTGAAAAGGCCAAAAAACAAAAGAATGCCTTACCGCAAAAAAATCGCCTTTTCGATTTCTATTTTTACATCATCAAAGCCGAAGCTTTAATAGCCGCAATAATGCCCGTCGGGTAAACGCCCAGCCACACCAAAGCAATGGTCAGCAAAGCCAAAACAACGCCGGTTACCAAGCCGACTTTAACGGAAGCGGTCGCGGGCTGTTCGCCTTCTTCGGCGGAAGAGAACATTTCCACCACGATGCGCAGATAGTAGTAAACACCCAGAGCGCTGTTTATAATCAAAACGATGACCAACCACCACAAGCCGTTGCCGATACCGGCCGCCAGCACGTAATATTTGCCGACAAAACCGGCAGTCAAAGGAATACCGGCCAACGAAAACAACATGGCCGAAAAAGCCACCGAAAGCCAAGGGTGCTTCCAATACATGCCGCGATAATCGCTGCGATCAACGGCTTCATGCTCTTTAGTTGAAAAAATACCGACGATGATGAAAGCGCCGATAATGGTTACAA
>JALWEA010000249.1:9897-12333 GCA_027039465.1 Calditrichia bacterium
TAAAATGTAACCGAAATGAGCAATGGAAGAATAAGCCAGCAGGCGTTTGACATTCTTTTGCAACAAAGCCAAAAAGTTACCGCCGAACATGGAAAGCACGGCCAGAGTGGCGAAAATCAGGAACAGCGGTTTGGATTGCACAATATCGTACTGGGCAAAAAAGCGGAACAACAAAGCCAAAATACCGCCCTTGGAAACCGAGGCAATAAACGCACTGACCGGAGCGGGAGCGCCCTGATAAACGTCCGGTGACCATAAATGGAACGGCACCAGCGCCATCTTGAAGCCAAAGCCCACCACCATCATGGCAATCCCGGCCACCAAAACAAGATTGTAATTTCCGGCCTGCGAGAGAAAAGCGATCACCTTGTCAAAAGTCATGGCGCCCGCCTGCGAATAAACCAACGCCATGCCGAAAACCAGAAAGGCCGACGATGCAGCCGCCAAAATCAAATATTTAATGGCCGCTTCAATCCCTTCGTTTGTTTGTCGTAAATACGCAATAAGGGCGTAAAGGGAAACGCTTAAGATTTCCAGGCCCAAAAAGAAAGTGGCAAAATGCGAGCTGGCGGCCAAAATCGCCGATCCGAGCGTCGCGGTTAAAATCAACAAATAGTATTCTTCTTTATTGCCTTCAAAGCGTTTTTCCAAATAGGAATAAGATGGGATAATAATAAAAATGGCCGCCAAAAAAATCAAAGAGAAATAAAACAAGGCGTAATTGTCGATAATCAGCAGCGAATCGATATGTGCAATGGGAATGAGTCGTGCCGAAGGAATCCAGGCCAAAGCCACGAGCAAGCCGAGTACCGAAAGAAACATCGTGGTAAAATGATTGCGTTTGATGGCAATAACCAACATGACCACCAACGGCGTTAAGGTTACGATTATCAAAGGCATTAATTTGGAAATTTCAAGCGTCGTCATTTCATGTCTCCGTAATTCGAGCCACTGATGTGTTGTGCTTCTTTTTGAGCGGAGCTACCGGAAAGCCCCGTCGATTTGGTTTGCACCTGTTCGGTTTTACCGAAGGCGGAACGATTGACGATTTCCTGCAAACGATGAAAAGCGTCTTTGGATGTTTTCAAAACGGTGTTCGGAAAAAGCCCCAGCCAAACCAAAGCCACGACCAACGATCCCAAAATGGTGATTTCACGGAAGGAAGCGTCCGGCAATTGGTACTTGTTGATATTTTGACCGAAGAACGTCCGCTGAATCATCCACAGGGAATAAATGGTGGCCGCAATAAAACCGAGCGTGGCAAATGCGGCAATGGTCATGTTGACCTGAAAAACGCCCATCAGCACTAAGATTTCACCCACAAAATTAGCTAAGCCAGGCAAACCCAAAGAGGCCATGGCGAACACCATGCCGAACCCGCCGAAACGCGGCACCACATCCCACAATCCGCCTAACTTGTCCATGTCGCGCGTGTGTAGCCGATCGTACAAGTCGCCGACTAAAATAAAGAGGGCGCCCGTGCTGAGTGCGTGCGAAATAATGATCATCATGGCGCCTTGCAAGGCCAATTGATTCCAGGCGAAAATGCCCAATAAAACAAAACCCATGTGGCTCACGCTGGTGTAAGCCACTAATCGTTTCAAATCGGTTTGAGCAAAAGCCACAACGGCTGCATAAACGATGCCGATGATGCCTAAGATCATGGCCGCCAGGGCGAATTCATGTCCGGCTTGCGGGAAAAGCGGCATCAAAAAGCGAATGAATCCGTAGGCGCCGGCCTTTAACACCAAGCCCGCCAGCACCACGCTACCGGCCGTTGGCGCTTCGGTGTGCGCATCCGGTAACCAGGTGTGGAACGGCACAACCGGCAACTTGACGCCGAATCCCAGAAAGAAACCCAACATCAACCAAAAGGCAATCTTGGGAGAAACGGACGTACCGATCAATTCCAGATAATTGAAGGTGTAATTTCCGGTATTGTGGCCGTGAATGAAAAACAATCCCAAAATGGAAATCAACATAAACAAGCCGCTGGCCTGCGTGAAAATAAAGAATTTCAATGTGGCGTAAATGCGGTTACCGTGACCCCAAATGCCGATAAGGAAATAAAGCGGAATGAGCATGATTTCCCAGAAGAAATAAAACAGGAACAGATCCAGTGCCATGAACACACCGGAAATGCCCGCCAAAATCCATAATAAATTAAAATGGAAGAAGCCGACTTTCTTTTGAATGCCTTTCCATGAACAGGCTACCGCCAGCAGGCCCAAAAAACTGGTCAGCACCAATAGCAGGATGCTTAAACCGTCAATCGCCAAATGATATTCGATGCCCCATTGCGGAATCCACGGTACCTTGACGGACATAAACCAGGCGTTGCGTCCCAATTCCAATCCGTTCTGCGCCAAAAATGAGAGCCACAATTTAACGGTAACGATTAAATGCACCGCCAATGTGAAAAGAGAAATCCAGCGC